>CAYGCW010000079.1:0-9314 GCA_964348465.1 uncultured Acidimicrobiia bacterium
GGCCGGTATTCGATCGGCGACGTCGCCGCCCTCGGGGAGCGACTCGAAGGCCGGCAAGCCGGCCGGTGGGGCGACTTCATCGACGATCTCGAGCGGGTGGCGCGCGCCGCCGAACTGGGCGACGCCGCCGACCTGCTCGACGTCGTGATTTCGGGTGTCGGGCTGGAGTCGGCCGCGCTGGCTCTGGACTCGCGCCGCACCCGAGTCGATCGCAGCGCTCAGTCGGACGACCTCGCCGCCATCAGGCGGGTGGCGGCCATCCGGCCGGAGCTGGACGGCTTCGAACCGTGGCTGCGGGAGGTCCTCGCCCGCCCGTCCGTGCCCGGTGGGGTGCTGCTGACCACGATCCACCGCGTCAAAGGCATGGAGTGGGACCGGGTGCTGGTGTTCGGGGCCGACCGCGGCCTGATGCCGCACGCGTTGTCCACCGACTGGGAGGAGGAGCGCCGGGTGTTCCACGTGGCGCTCACCCGCTGCCGACGGGAGGTGACGGTGCTCGCCGATCGGGCACGACCGTCGCCGTTCCTCGCCGAGCTGGCCGGAGCCGCCCCCGCCCCGGCCGCTCCCGCCCCGCCGGTCGCGGCGCCCCGGCTGGTGCCGCCCCCACCGCGGCGGCCTGCGGATCCCGAGCTGGTCGAGCGGCTCAAGGCCTGGCGCCTCGAGACGGCACGTTCCCGGGGCGTCCCGGCGTACGTGGTCATGCACGACTCCACCCTCGAGGCGATCGCCGCGATCCGCCCCCAGGACGAGCGGGCGCTGGCCGCCGTGCCGGGCATCGGGCCCGCCAAGCTCGACGCCTACGGCGACGACCTCCTGGCGATGTGCGCCCTGAGCTGATTGTCCAGATTGCGCTCGATCTGTAGCAGAATGGGGCACCACAACCGCCGGCTGGCGGCGCCCCTCGGCGCCGGGTAGTCGGCGTCCTTCGCGCTGACACCAGGAGCCACCGATATGTCCACCATCGAGATGCCGGCCGTCGAGCGGCCGGCTCCACCCGGCACCCCGCCGCCTGTCGCGCCGCGCCGCCGCAAGCGCCGCCGGCTGCGCTGGACGCTGCTGCTGCTGCTCGCCGCCCTGCTCGCGGTGGCCGCAGTTGCGGCATTCTCGGCCTGGACGCTCAACAACCGCATCGAGCGCATCCCTGCCGCCCAGCTCCCGAGCCTCGACCCCGTAGGGGCGGGGCCGGTCAATTACCTGCTGGTCGGCAGCGACAGCCGGGAGAGCCTCCGGCCGGAGCTGGGGGGCTTCTTCGGGGACTTCCCGGGCGAGCGCGCCGACGTGGTGATGATCGTCCACGTGCTGCCCGGCGCCGGGAAGGTGCAGATGGTGAGCCTGCCTCGCGACCTCAAGGTCGAGATTCCCGGGCGGGGTACCAACCGGGTCAACGCCGCGTACGCCTTCGGCGGCCCCGACCTGCTCGTCGCCACGGTGAAGCGGGCGACCCAGCTTCCCATCCATCACTACGTGGAAGTCGGTTTCGGGGAGTTTGCGGACGTCGTCGACGGGCTCGGCGGCGTCTCGGTCGAGTTCGCCTACGACGCCAAGGACGACAAATCCGGGCTCTCCGTCAAGGCCGGCACCGACCACCTCGACGGGCCGACGGCGCTGGCATTCGTGCGCTCCCGACGCTACGAGGAGCTGCGGGACGGCCGCTGGGTGGCCGTCGATCAGGGCGACATCGGCCGTACCGGCCGGCAGCAGCAGGTGCTCGGCGAATTGCTCGACCGGGCCACGTCGCCGGTCCGCGTCGCCAACGTGCTGAGCTGGCCGTCGCTGGCGTCCTCACTCGGCGACAGCTTGCTCGTCGACGAAGGCCTGGGGCTGTCCGACATGGCGAAGCTGGCGTGGGGCGTTGCCCGCGCCGGCGACATCGAGGCCAAGACGCTGCCGGTCAGGAACGCCAACGAGGGAGGGGTCGCGTACGTCGTCCCCACCGGCGAGGCGGAGGGCTTGCTGCGGGCATTCGCCAACGGTCAGGCGCTGCCGTGACGGCTCACGAGCGCTCGTAGACCGCCAGCTCCACGGCGCCGACGTTGCCGCCGGTCGAGGTGGCGACGTCGAAGCGCACGATCCGCCCGCTGAAGTCGACCTCGCTGGCCTCTCCGGCGGGGAACGGCCCGTAGACGGCGCCGTCCACGGTGACCGTATAGGTGAGGGTGATGGCGGTCCCGTCGGTCATCTCCCGCGACGTGTAGCCGACCGCCACGGCATCGACGGCCCGGCCCAAGTCGATCTCGATGAAGGCGTCGTCGCCGTCGCCTGCAGAAGACCACTCTGTGCCGCGGTCGCCGTCGACAGCGTTGGCCGCGGCCCAGGCGGCCGAGAACTCCGAGCTGACGGCAGTCACGGTGGACCCCGTCGCCGCGTTCTCGCCGGGAGCTGCGTTCGGATCGGCGGCCGGGGTGCGGAACGTCATCAGCTCGCTCTGGAAGAGGCGGCCGTCGGCGGTCGATCCTTGGAGCCGGTAGACGTACTCGGTGTCCGGCTCGAGTCCGGTCAGGAGCGGCCGGTGGTCGGTGTGGGCGCCACCCGCCATGTCGGTGTCGGTGGCGATCGAGCCCAGCGCGTCGGTGGTGCCGTAGGCCACGGCGCACACGGCCTCGACGGTGGTGTCGACGAGCAGCTCAGCGACCGTTCCCGAGGCATCGAACTCGAACCTGACTTCGCCCGACAGGATCTCGGCGAAGTCGAACACGTCGCCCGCTTGGTCAGCGCCTCCGCATGCGGCCACGATCAAGGCCGGCGCGAGGGCGGCTGCGAGCAGGCGGCGGGCGGGGATCACGAGCCGACGATACCGGAGGGGCGCGGCTCGCTGCGCTGTCCCGGTGCGCCGGGCGGTAAGCTCGCCGCGCCTCAGACCGGAGCGCCGATGCGCGTGCTGATAGCCGACAAGTTCCCTTCGCCGCAGCAGGACGCGCTGCGCGCCCGGGGCCACACGATCGAGTTCCGGCCCGAGCTGACCGCAGACGATCTCCCGGCCGCGGTCGGGGGCGTGAACGTCCTGGTCGTGCGCAGCACCCGCGTCGACCAGGAAACCCTCGCCGCCGGTGACAGCCTGGAGCTGGTGGTGCGGGCCGGTGCCGGGGTCAACACGATCGACGTCGCCGCAGCGGCGGCGCGCGGGATCTACGTGGCGAACGTCCCCGGAAAGAACGCCATCGCCGTTGCCGAGCTGACGCTGGGGCTGCTGCTGGCCATCGACCGCAACATCCCCGACAACGTCGCAGACCTTCGGGCCGGCCGTTGGGACAAGTCGCGGTACCAGAAGACCCGGGGCCTCCACGGTCGCCGGGTGGGCATCGTCGGCCTCGGCGCCATCGGGCTGGCCGTCGCGGCGCGGGCCCGGGCATTCGGTATGGAGGTCCACGCGGTGGCCAGAGAAGGCAGGGACGCCGCCACCGAGGAGCGCCTCGCCGCCCTCGGCGTCGTGTATCACCCGACGCTCGAGAAGCTGGCGGGCGCCGTCGACGTTCTCACGTTCCACGTGCCGGCGGCGCCGTCCACCCAGAACCTGGTGAGTCGCGAGCTGCTGGCCCACCTGCGCCCGGGGACGATCCTCCTCAACACCGCCCGGGGGGACGTCGTCGACGAGGAGGCGCTGCTGGATGCCATCGAGTCCAAGGGCATCCGGGCCGGGCTCGACGTGTACCGGGGTGAGCCGGCCGCCGGCACCGGGGAGTTCGACCACCCGCTGGCCCGCCATCCCAACGTGTACGGCACGCACCACATCGGAGCCTCGACGGAACAGGCGCAGGAGGCCATCGCCGACGAGGTCGTTCGCATCGTTGCTGCCTTCGAGTCTGGGGACGTTCGCAACGCCGTGAACCTGGACACTCACGTCAGGGGCAGCTCGACGTTGGTCGTGCGCCACTACAACCGCGTCGGCGTGCTCGCCAGGGTCCTGCGAGCGCTGAGCGAGGACGGCATCAACGTGGAGCAGATGGACAACCGGATATTCGCTGGTGGTGAGGCGGCCGCGGCCACCATCCAGATCGTTCCGTCACCCACCGCGGCGCTGCTCGGCACGCTGCGGGACCTCCCCGACGTGATCGGCGTGTCGGCCGAGGCTCGCCGCGAGGAGGGTGGGTGAGGGTCCACAACTTCTCCGCAGGTCCGAGCACGCTGCCGGTCGAGGCTCTCGAGGAGGCGAAGGAGGAGTTCGTCGACTACCACGGCGCCGGGATGTCGCTGGTCGAGATGAGCCACCGCGGTCCCGAGTACGAGGCGGTCCATGACGATGCGATGACGCTGGCCCGCCAGGTCTTCGAGGCTCCCGACGACTTCGAGGTGCTGTTGCTGCAAGGCGGCGCCACGCTGCAGTTCGCCATGGTGCCGATGAACCTGCTGGGGAGGGGCGCCTCGGGTGGCTATGTCCTCTCAGGAGCATGGGCGGTGAAGGCCCTCGACGACGGCGGCCATCACGGCGAGGTGTATGCCGCCTGGGACGGCGAACCGTCGGGCTACACCCGCATGCCGGAGCCGCGAGAGGTGGAGGTTCGGCCCGGGACCCGGTACCTCCACGTGACCTCCAACGAGACGATCGGTGGCATCCAGGTGCACGAGTGGCCCGATCCCGGCGTGCCCCTGGTGGTGGACATGTCGTCGGATGTGATGTCGCGGCGGGTGCCGTGGGGCCGTTTCGACCTGGTCTATGCCGGGGCCCAGAAGAACCTCGGGCCGGCAGGCTCGACCTTGGTGTTCGTGCGGCGGAGCGTTCTCGAGACGACGCGGCGGGACCTGGCCGCCTACCTCCGGTACGACGTCCACGCCGGGGCCCGCTCCCTCTACAACACACCGCCGGTGTTCGCGATCTGGGTCATGGGCAAGACCCTGCGCTGGGTGCGGGATCGGGGCGGCCTGGCAGCCATGGAGCAGTCCGCCCAAGCCAAGGCCGGTCTGCTCTACGGAGCCATCGACACCAGCGACGGCTTCTACCGCAGTCCCGTGGAGGAAGCCAGCCGGTCGCTGATGAACGTCGTGTTCCGACTTCCCAGCGACGAACTGGAGACGGAGTTCCTCACGCTCGCCGAGGACGAGGGGCTGGTGAACTTGCGGGGTCACCGCAGTGTCGGCGGCGTACGGGCATCGATCTACAACGCCATGCCCATGGCGGGCGTGGAGGCGCTGGCGGCTTTCATGGCCGAGTTCCGCGCCGTCCGGGCGTGACCGTACCCGACCTCGCCCGGCCGTTCGCCGGCTACTTGCCGCGCGCCGATCTCGCCGCCGCCGTGGTCGCGCCGCCGTATGACTCCCTGACGGTCGGCGGCGGGGGCCCGCCCGTGCCGTCGAACCCCCTGAGCTTCCTCAACGTCGTGCGGTCGGAGGTCGACTTCCCGGCCCGCGGCCCGGACGAGCGCCGCCGACTGCTGGCAGAGACCGCAACCCGGCTGCACGACCTGCTGGCCAGCGGCGCCTACGTCCACTACCCGGGCCCCTGCTACTTCGTCTGCCGGCTGGAGCAAGCCGGGCACGCTCAGGTGGGTGTCGTCGCCGACGTCCCGCTGGTGGCGTACGAACGTGGCCTCGTCAAGGTCCACGAGCTGACCCGGCGCGGCCAGGAGGACCGGCTCGTCGAGTACATGGAGGCGGTCGGCGCCAACTTCCTGCCGATCTTCCTGATTCATCCGCCCCTGAGGGCAGTCGAAGGCGCCGTGGCCGGGATCACGGCGCGGGCGCCGGCGATGGATTTCGACGCCGGCGGAGGGCTGCGGCTCACGGTGTGGGTGGTGCAGGATCCCGTCGAGGTGGGCGCCGTAGCGGAGGCGCTCGCCCAAGTGGAGGTGCTGTACGTCGCCGACGGGCACCATCGTGCGGCTGCCGCGGCCCGCTATGCCACCGAGCGCCATCGCGCCGATCCCGACTCTTCGGGGCGGGAACCGTGGGCGCACGTGCTGTCGGTGCTGTTCCCTGCCGACCAGCTCGAGATCCATGCCTACCACCGCTGCGTCGCGGATCTCGGTGGCGCATCCCCCGAGGGCTTCCTGGCCCAACTGCGAGACCTCGTTCCCGTGACCACGCTCGGCGAGGTGCCTGCCGACGCGGCGCGGCCTGAAAGGCCGGGGGAGGTGGCGCTGTACCTGCGAGGAGAGTGGCACCGGATCGACCTCGGACGGCCGGAAGCAGGCCGCGGCGTGGCGTCGCTCGACGTCACGCTCCTCCACGATCGCATCCTCCGCCCGCTGCTCGGCGTGGCAGACCCCCGCACCGACCCGCGGCTGGAGTTCGTGCCGGGCACGCTGGGTCTCGGCGAGCTGGAGCGGCTGTGCGCCACCGCTCACGCGGCCGGGTTCGCTCTCCACCCCATGGCAGTGGACGAGTTGTTCGCCGTCGCCGACCGGGGAGAGGCGATGCCTCCCAAGTCCACGTGGTTCGCACCCAAGCTGCCTTCCGGGCTGGTGCTGCGGCTGCTGTGAGCGCGCCGCGGGCCCGTTTCGACGACCTCCGGCCCGGGCACCGGCGCAGTTTCGAGATGAGGCGCTGGGCGGGCACGGTGGTGGCCGCCGAGCCCGGCGACGTGCCGGCAGTGCTCGCGGAGGTCGAGGCAGCGGTGGCAGGAGGCTTGTGGGCGGCCGGGCTCGTCGCCTATGAAGCCGCTCCCGGTTTCGATCCGGCCATGACCGTGGTCGCCGGACCGCAAGGGGGGACGCCCCCGGCTTGGTTCGCGCTGTACGAGGAGCGGGGTCCGGCGCCCGCCATCGAACGTGTGGCGGGCGAGTACCAGCTGGGAGAGTGGGCGGCGTCGGTGGACGCCAAGCGGTACGCGGCTGCGGTGGGCCGCATCAGGGAGCACATCGCGGCCGGCGACACGTACCAGGTCAATTACTCGATGCGCCTCATCGCGCCGTTCGCAGGCGACCCGGAGGCGCTGTATCGCGACCTCGCCTCGGCACAGTCCGGTGGGTACGGCGCGTTCCTCGACCTCGGGGACCGGTGGGTGCTCAGCGCCAGCCCGGAGCTCTTCTTCGAGTGGCGGGGAGACATGCTCACGACCCGGCCCATGAAGGGGACTGCGCCCCGGGGACGATGGCCGGAAGAGGACGAGCGGCGCCGTCGCGGGCTGCTGGCGTCGGAGAAGGACCGGGCCGAGAACCTGATGATCGTCGACCTCCTCCGCAACGACCTCGGCCGGGTGGCCGACTTCGGCACGGTCGAAGTCGAGTCGCTCTTCGCCGCCGAGCAGTTCGACACGGTCTGGCAGCTCACCTCGACGATCACCGGCCGGGCCCGGGTCGGCATCGGCGTGGCCGACGTGTTCAAGGCGCTGTTCCCGTGCGGTTCGGTGACGGGTGCCCCGAAGATACGGACGATGGAGCTGATCTCCGAGTTGGAAGCCGTGCCGCGCGGCGTCTACTGCGGGGCCGTCGGCTTCATGGCGCCGCCGGGAGCGGTCGGGCCGCGGGCGGCGTTCAACGTCGCCATCCGGACAGTGGAGATCGACGGTGACGGCCGCGCAACATATGGCGTCGGCGGCGGCATCACCTACGACTCCACCGGCGCCGGCGAGCACGAGGAAGCGCTCGTCAAGGCCGCGGTGCTGGCACGCGCCGGCGAGCCGTTCTCACTGCTCGAGACGCTCCGATGGGATCCGGCAGACGGGTATTGGTGGCTCGACCGGCACCTGGACCGGCTGCGGGCGTCGGCGGCCTACTTCGGGGTGCCGCTCGACGGGGGGCGCGTGGTGGCGGCTCTCGCCGGAGCCGCCGGCGGGAGTGTTCCGTTGCGGGTACGGCTGCTGGTGGCTCGCAGCGGCGAAGTCGAGGCGACGATCGCGCCGGCCCCACCGGCCGGTGCCGCAGTGGTGGTGGCGGTCGACGACGAGCCGGTGGACACCGCCAGCCCCTGGCTGTACCACAAGACCACCCGGCGCAGCGTCTACGACGCGGCTCGAGCCCGGCACCCCGGGGTCGACGATGTGCTTCTGGTCAACGGCAAGGGAGAGGTGACGGAGTCGACGGTGGCCAACGTGGTCGCCCGCTTCGGCGATGCCTGGGTGACGCCGCCGATCGAGTCGGGCTGCTTGCCGGGCGTCCACCGGAGGGTGCTGATCGAGGAGGGCCGGGTAGCCGAGCGGCCGATTGCGGCGGCCGAACTGGCGGAGGCCGACGAGCTGGCGCTGGTCAACTCGGTGCGGGGATGGATGCCGGCGACGGTGGTCGGCTCAGTCGGAGGCGGCGCGGCGGCGGCGCCGTGAGCCGCGGCCCGCAGCCGGCACCTTGGGCCGGTTGACCGGGCCCAGCTCGGCCTCGACCGTGGCGATGTCGGGGATCGGCCCCGGCTCGTAGGAGTCGACGACGGCGCGTATCTGGCGGATGTGATCCGGCACCGAGCCGCAGCAGGCCCCGATGATGCGGGCCCCGGCATCACGGGCCAGCCTGGCATAGCCGGTCATGTCGTCCCCCGAAGCCGGGTACCAGAGGATCCCGTCGATGTACTCGGGGACTCCGCAGTTGGCCTTGGCGATCACCACCGCCTCGGGATGGGTCTGATGGATCTCGGCCGCGGCGAGCACCGCGTCGGCAGGACCGACACCGCAGTTGGCACCGATCGCCACCGGGTCGTCTGCGGCGGCCAGCCACCAGGAGGCGAGATCGGCAGGGTCGACCCCCATCATCGTCTTGCCGTGGGTGTCGAAGCTCATCGTGGTGACGATCGGGAGGCCCGTGCGGCGGGCCGCGACAACCGCGGCGGCCAACTCGTCGACGGCCGACAGCGTCTCGATCCAGATGACGTCGGCACCGGCGTCGGCCAGCGCCTCCGTCTGTTCGGCGAAGATCTCGGTGCCGGCCGCGATGGTGAGCGGGCCGAGCGGCTCGAACAACGAGCCGGTCGGACCCACCGACCCGGCCACCACGACGGGGCGGTCGGCGGATGCTGCGGCCTTGCGGGCCACTTCGACGCCGGCCGCGCTGAACTCGGCGACGCGGTCCTCGTAGCCGTGGAGCTCGAGGCGAGACCGTGTGCCGCCGAACGTATTGGTGAGCACGATGTCCGATCCGGCGGCGATGAATCCGGAGTGGACGTCTGCCACCTTCTCGGGATACTCGACGTTCCACAGCTCGGGACAGTCGCCGCTGCTCAGTCCCATGCCGAACAGCGACGTGCCCATGCCCCCGTCGGCCACCAGCACGCCCCGTTCCGTGATCAGGCTCCGGATGTCGATGTCCGCCATGTGCTCCGCCTCCTCCGGGAAGCTTGGCGGGCCGGCGGCCGAAGAAAGGGACCGCCGCAGCTGGCGCTGAGCGGTCCTCGCTCGTCGCTTTAGCTGCACTTCTATAGCGCCCGCAAGCTGACCATCAAATTGGCGCTTCGTGTAC
>CAYGCW010000080.1:0-9232 GCA_964348465.1 uncultured Acidimicrobiia bacterium
TCGGTGCCCGCGACGCGGTACTCGGTATTGGTGTCGACCGGACCTCCGAAAGGCAGGTCCCGCTGGTCGGCCACGGACCAGGCGCTGCCCACGGACAGCTTGTCCGTCGGAAACGACGGGCCGAAGAGCGTCTCCGGACCGAGGCCGCCGCCAGGCATCGCCGAGCCGCCGAACGGGTCGCCACCGAGGAGGCCGGCCGGGATCTCCTCGTCGCCGTAGCGCAGCGAGAGCAGGTTGCCCTGCCCGTCGACCACGACCGTCATCTCGGGGATCAGGCCCTCGGTGGCGAAGATCTCGTCGACTCCGCCTTCCGGGACCTGGTCGAGCATGGACTCGCCCCCCACCGTCATCTTGCGGACGTCGAGGGAGTCGAACCCGACGCCGAGGGTGATCTCGCTGGTGCCCTCGTCGGCGCCCGGCGCGATCGAGTAGCCGATGTTGCCCGCCATGTCGATGCCCATCTCCATGGGCCCGTCCGGTGCGCCCATGGCGGCGTCCAGGCCGTCGATGGTCGCCGTCATGTCGAGCGACATGCCGAAGCGGTAGTCGAGCGCCTGCTGCTCGGCGTAGCTGTACGCCAGGGCCACCCCCTCGGCCGGGGGCACGAACCCCGCGGCTTCTGGCACTTGCGGCACTTCCGCCGCCTCCCCGCCACCGCCGCAGGCGGCGGCCACGAGGGCCAGCGTGACGATCGAGATGGCGAAGCGGCGCACGATTCCTCCCGGGGACGCGTGTCAGGGCCGTTGCAGGCTTTCGAGGATCAATCGGCGCCCTGGTCGGCCTCCTTGAGGAACCGGTGCGCTCAGCCCGCAGCGAGCCCCAGCAGCGACTCGAGGCCGATGGTGACGCCAGGCATGTCCGCCACGTTGCGGATCGCCAGCAGCACGCCCGGCAGGAACGACCGGCGATCGGTGGAGTCGTGGCGAAGGGTCAGCGTCTGGCCTTCGGCTCCGAGGATGACCTCTTGATGGGCGACGAGGCCGGGGAGCCGCACCGCATGGACGTGCACACCCGCGACGCCGGCGCCCCTGGCTCCCGCGACCAGCTCCTGGCCGGCGGGGCGGGGCCGGGGACGGGCCGCGGCCGCGATCCGTTCGGCGGTGGCGATGGCGGTGCCCGACGGAGCGTCGGCCTTGCCGTCGTGGTGCAGCTCGACGACCTCGGCGGCGTCGAAGTGGGCCGCGGCCTGGGCGGCGAAGTGCATGAGCAGCACGGCACCGATCGAGAAGTTCGGCGCCACGAGGCAGTTGGGCGGGCCGTCCGGCCACAGGTCCCGCAACTCGGAGATCCGGGCGGCGTCGAACCCGGAGGTGCCGACGACGGCGTGCACCCCGAGGCGGCGCCATTCTGCGAGGTTGCCCATGACCACATCGGGCCTGGTGAACTCGACGACGACGTCGGCGTCGGCCACCCGGTGCGGCTCGCTCGTCACGTGGAGGCTGGTGACACCCTCCCCGGCGTGGGCCGGGTCGTACAGGGCCACCAGCTCCAGGTCTTCGGCGGCCTGGACCGCCTCGGCCACCAGCCGGCCCATTCGCCCGGCCGCACCGGAGACCGCGACGCTCGTCATACGACGTACTCCTCCAGGTCCTCGGCGTCGAAGGGACCGGTGGCGCCGAGCGCGAACGGCCCCGAGAAGACTTCCCGGGCGACCTCCACCACGTCGTCGTCGGCGACGGCGTCGAACCGAGCGACCAGCTCTTCGATGCCCAGGTGCTCGACGCCGGTCAGCTCGGCTCTTCCCAGGGCGGTCATCCGGCTGTTGGCGTCCTCCATGGAGATGGCCAGGCTGCCCTTCACGTGGCCCTTGGCACGCTCCAGCTCCTCGGCGGTGATGCCGTTGGCGGCGATGTCCGCGATCTCGGCTCGCAACAGGCCGAGGACCTCCGGCGCCTGGCTCGGCGTCGTGCCGGCGTAGATGCCCCACCCACCGGTGTCGAGGTAGGGGAGCCGGAAGCTGTAGACCGCGTACGCGAGGCCCCGCTGCTCGCGGATCTCGCGGAACAGCCGGGACGACATCCCGCTGCCGAGGACGTGGTTCAGGAGGCTGGCGGCGAAACGGCGCTTGTCGTCGCGGCGGAGGCCCGGACCTCCCAGGACCAGGTGGGCCTGCTCGGTATCGCGGCGGCGAACCCGCACCCTGGCGGCGAACTCGGGCTCGCCCGACCGGTGTCCCTCAGTGGCGCCTTCCCAATCGCCGAACTCGGTCGCGACCCTACTCACCACCTCCTCGTGATCGAGGTGGCCGGCGACGGCGACGACGAGCGCTCCCGGCGTGTAGCGGCGCTGCCAGTAGCCGTGGATCGCGTCCCGACCCATGTCCAGGATCGAATCGCGGGTCCCGAGCACCGGCCTCTCCAGCTCGTGGCCCGCCCACAGCGCCTGGGTGAACTCCTCGTGGGCGACGTCGGCCGGGTCGTCCTCGTTCATGTTGATCTCCTCGAGCACCACGTAGCGCTCCGAGTCGATCTCGGCCTCCCGGAAGGCCGGGCGGCGCAGCATCTCCGCCAGCAGCCCGAGGCCCAGCGTGAGGTCGGCGTCCCGCAGGCGGGCCCAAAAGCACGTGTACTCCTTCGACGTGAAGGCATTCGACTGGGCGCCGACGGCGTCGAAAGCCTCGGAGATGTCCCTGGCGCTCAGCCGCTCGGAGCCCTTGAAGAGCAGGTGCTCGAGGAAGTGCGAGCAGCCGGCCTCCGCGAGCAGCTCGTCGCGGGTGCCGGTGTCGACCCAGCAGCCGATCGCCACCGAGCGGATCTCCGGCATCGGCTCGGTGATCACCCGCACACCGCCGGGCAGGATGGTCAGGTTGTAGTGCACGTGACCCTTCTCGGTCGTGAGGGCCGGCCGGACGGCCGGGCGCCGATGATAGAGGTGCCCACCGCCGAAGCCGGCCCGCCCGTCACGGCCGGACGGCTCCCTCCCCCCGCAGCCACTCCTTGATGAGCGCAGCGATGTCGGCCGGCTTCTCGTGGATCATCCAGTGGGTGGTGCCGAGGACGATCTGCTCGTCGTACTCGGCCTCCACGAAGTCACCGGAACCGAACTCCATGCCCCCGGTGAAGGCCGCGTCCCGCTCGGCGTGCAGGTACCGCACCGGAACGGTGACGGGGGGGAGGTGCAGCGGCACGTCCGGGTTGAGCAGGTCGGGGTGGTAGTTGGCGCGGTACCACTCGGCCATCGCCGCAAACGCCCCCGGCTGCGACCACTCCTCGCGGTACTCGGCCACGACGTCGGCGCTCACCGCGTCCGACCACCCGAACACCCAGCCCGCCAGGAGGCGGAAGTCGTCGGCGGCCAGCAGCTTGAGCCCGGCCTCGGAGTGCATCAGCCACACGTAGAAGGCGCGATGGATCTGATCGACGTTGCCGGCGCCCACCCTGTGGAAGTGCATCGGGTGGGGCGCGCACATCGCCACCGCCCTCGTCAGGCGGCCGGGCATGAGCGCCGCGAGCGCCCAGGTGACCGCAGAGCCGAAGTCATGGCCGGCAACGCCCACCTGCTCGTGGCCGGTCCAGTCGATGACGCCGGCCACGTCGGCCACCAGCGTGCTCATCGAGTAGGCGCCCGGGCCCTGCGGACGGTCGGAGCCGCCGAACCCGCGCTGATCTGGGATCACCAGGCGGTACTCGTCTTCGAGGTGGGGAACCGCCGGCAACCAGCCGCGGTGTGACTCCGGCCAGCCGTGCAGCAGGACCAGGGGCGAGGCCTCCGGGTCGCCGGCGGTGGCAACGTTGAGCCGGATGCCGTTGGTGGTGACGTCGTGGTACTCCATGGCGGCCAAGCTAGCGAGCCAGTCCCCGGCTCGCCCGCCGCCACGGCGATGGTCGGCGGTCGGCGCCGGGGTCGCACCGGCCGGCGGGGTGCAAGTGGGCGTAGTGGGACCGGGCCCGTACGCTGCGGGGAACTTGTGGGCCCGCCAGGGGTCCAAGTTTCGGAAGCTTGGGAGGATCGGCACACCGATGAAGACCGTGCGCGGCTTGGCCCCATGGGCGCTCGTCGCCCTGCTGGCCGTCGGCGCCTTTCTCGTCGTCACCGGCTTCGGCAGCCTCAATCCGTTCCGGTCGAAGCCGTTCACCAACTACGGCCCGACGGTGGTGGAGAGCATCCAGGAGCTGTCCGAGCTGACGTCGATCGAGTACGTCGAGTACACGACGATCGAGAAGGGCGAGGACCGCGGCCTGCTCAATTGGGCCCAAGGCGACCGCATCTACATGTTCGCGCTGGCCCGCATCGGCGCCGGAGTCGACCTCGACGACCTCACCGTCGACCAGATCGACGTCGACGGCGACCGCGTCACCGTCACACTGCCGCCGGCCGAGATCCTCTACGTCGAGATGGACCAGGAGGCGACCCAGGTCTACGACCGCGACACCGGCCTGTTCACCAAGGGCGACAAGGATCTGGAGGCGCAGGCCCGGCGCGACGCCGCCAAGCTGCTGGAAGCCAAGGCCCTCGAGGCCGGCATCCTCGACGACGCCACCCAGAGCGCCATCGACACGCTGACGACGTTCCTGGGCGGCCTCGGATTCGAGGAGATCGTCGTCTCCCCGGCCCCTCCCCCCGACGGCTCCGACCTCTAGCGAGCTCTGGCGCGCCGCCGCTACCTTCGGGCCATGCCTCGCTCCCAGCGGCCGGCCATGTCCTCGTACGGTGTTCCCGAGGACCTCGAGGGCGTTCTCCCGTGGGCTTGGGCGGAGGAACGCCTGGTCCGGTGCCGCAACTACTGGGTGGTCACCGTCGACCGGGCCGGCCAGCCGCACGCAATGCCTGTCTGGGGCCTGTGGCGACCCGCCGACGACACGTTCTGGTTCTCGTGCGCGCCCGATTCCCTGAAGGCCCGCAACCTCGCCGCCAACCCCCGCGTCGTGGTCGCCACCGACGACACGGTGGAGGTGGTCTCGGTGGAGGGCGTGGCGTCTCCGCAGCCGGGGCGCCGCGACATCGGCCTGGAACTGGCCGGCAAGTACTGGCCGGACGCGGCCGACCACGTCGCACAGGCCGAGTTCTTCGCCGGCAACGCCATGTTCGCCGTCACGCCCGTGAAGGCCTTCGGCGTCATCGAGACCCCCGAGGACTTCGCCCGCCGCGCCACCCGCTGGGTGTGGTGACCCGCTACTCGTAGTCGGGCCGGCGGCGCAACCGTTTGGTCTCCGCCCGCCGTCGCTTCTCCTCCAGGCGGTGACGGCGTGCGGCGAGAGGCGGTCCGGTGGGCCGGCGGCGCTTGCGAACCCGCAGCGCCTCGGCGAGCAGGGCGCGCAGCCTCCGGCGCGCGATCTGACGGTTGCGCCACTGCGAACGCGACTCGTCCACCGCCACGACCACCACCCCGCCGGCGGCCCGGCCGCCGAGCCGGTCCAGGAGCCGGCGCCGCATGTCCTCGTCGAGGGCGCCGCTGGCGCCGATGTCGTACGTCAGCTCGACGCGGGTGTTCGCCCGATTGGCGTGCTGGCCACCCGGACTGCCGCTCGTGGTGAAGCGCCAGCTCAGCTCGGAGGCCGGGATCGTGAATCGGTCGCTCACCACGAGGTCGTCCATGGGGAGATTATCGCGCCCGGCAAACGGTCGGCTACGGCAGATACTGCTCGTCGATGCTCACGATCACACCGCGGGCCGACGTGAGCCACCACGGGTCGTGGCGGGAGTTCTCGCGCGCCGTCCCGTCGTACGCGCCGGCGACGATGTCGGACAGGTCCTCGAGGGTGATCGGGTACTGGCCGATCTCTCCGCCCTGGTCGACGGTCCACCAGGCCGACGACACCGTGGCGCCGGGGTAGATCTCGAGGATTCGCAGCCGCGGGTTCACGTTGCGGATGTAGTAGTCGTTGGGAACCGGGCTCTCCTCGCCGTCCTCCGCCGCCGCCTGGTTCGCTTCCTCGCCGGTGAACCACTGCACGAGGTCGAACACCAACGTGGGCGGGTTCCCGGCCACGTCGACGGCGATCAGGTAGCCGAGATGCTCGCCGTCGGCCAGCTCGTCGAATCCCGGCACGGTGGTGGTCGTCGTGGGTGGCCGCGAGGTGGTGGTCGTCGTAGGTGGCTGCGTGGTCGTGGTCGCCGGTGGCTGCGTGGTCGTCGTCGCCGGTGGCTGCGTGGTGGTCGTCGTCGTGGCGGTCGTCGGCGGCACCGACGAGGTGGTGATCGGCGGCTGCGTCACCGCAGTGCTCGCGGGTGCCCCCGTCGGGGGCGGGGTGGTGCCGGTGTCGCCGGAGTCGCCACAACCAGAGAGCACCAGTGCCAGCGCGACCGTGGCCATCAGGACACGCACAATGGACCTCCTCTTCGCGCGGAAGGTCCTGCCGACGGGGCGGCGCCGGTAGGGCCAAAAGGCCCCTCCGGGTCCGCAACGGCGCGAATCGTGCGACAATGAACGGTTGTGCGCGGCCGCAAGGAATCCGTCCTCCACGAGGTCCTCCCGCCTGAAGAGCGGGTGATCGAAGCTGTCGTCGCCCGCTACCAACGCGTGGCGCCGGCGGTGACGCGCTTCGCCCGCACCCTGTCCGGCAACGACGACCTGCAGGTACGGCTCGGCTCGCAGGCATCGGCGTCGGCGGGCGAGGTCGTGATCGACCCCGGGGTGTTCCAGGCCGCCTACGGCCGCAATGCCCCGGTGACGCCGCCCGAGGTGGCGCTGGCGTCGGCGCTGCACGAGGTCGTCCATCTCGTGGCGACGGACTTCGACGAGCGCCGCCCCATCCCTCGGGAGTGGTTCCCGGACGACTACGACGGCGACCTGCCCGCAGACCCGGTGGCGCTCCTCGACGCGCTGGGGCGGGCGGGCGGTCCGGCCGGCGAGGCCATGTTCCTCGCCATCGAGGACGCCCGGCAGGAGCGCACGCTGTTCGCGGCGTACGAGGGGGCGCGGTCGGTGCTGGCCGATCTCTACCTGGCATCGCTCCCCCACGCGCTCACCCAGGCACGGCCGCTCGGCCAGTTCGCCTTGAGCTGCTTCCTGCTGGCCGGCGGTTACGACACCAGGGAGCGGCTCCAGAAGCGGGCCGAGCCCAACGTCGCCCTGGCGCTCGACGATGCCGTGCCGTTCCTCGAGGCCGCCGTGGAGACGACGGACCCCTGGGAGGTGGCCGGCCTGGCGCTACAGCTCCTGCAGGTGGCGCGCCTGCACGGGCTCATCGCAGATGCCCCGGCCACCGAGACGCTGGGGGAAAAGGCGGCTCGCCAGGAAGCCCAGCAAGATGCGATCAACGAAGGCGTCGACAACGTCCGGCTCATCACGCCCGTCCTGCGGGATGTGGATGGTTACGACCAGACCCGGAAGGCCGCGCAGGCAATGGCCGGCGAGGAAGGCGCTCGAGCCGATGTCGAGCCACAAGCCGACCCGGCCACCGACCAGATCGTCCGCATCTCGGAGTCGCCGACCGTGTACCTCCCGAACGGGCAGGGGGGCAAGCTCATCACGACCGCGATCCCCCACCGGTTCCGCGACTTCGGCGCCAGGGGCCGGGAGGCGATCGCGGTGGCGGCCGAGCGCTGGGGCGTGGCGCAGCGGCACGTGGCCGGCGAGCTGTACCCGTTGTTCCTGGCCAACCAGCGACGCGGCCTGCGGAGCGGATTCGACGCCGGCGACCTGTCGCCGTACTCGGCACTGCTGTTGGGCGCCGGTCTCTACGAGCGGATGTTCGAGCGCCGCTCCGTGTCGAGCCGCCGGTCGTACGCGGTCAGCCTGCTCGTCGACGGGTCGGCGAGCATGCTCCAGCCGCTCGAGCTGGACGGATCGGGGCGGGTCCCGTGGGCGCTGTCGGCGGCGACGCTCGGAGCGTGGACGCTGGCGCGACTCTGCAACGAGCTCCAGGTGGAGTTCGAGGTTGCGCTCTTCAACCGCGCCTTCGCCGCCCGCGCCGATGACACCGAGAAATCGTTCACGGCGCGTCTGCACCGCACCCGCGGCGAGCTCCGCCGCACCCAGGGCGGCGCCGCCGACCGGCTCACCCGCACGGTCAACCATTACCTGATCAAAGGGTTCGACCAGCCCTGGCGGCACACCGAGGACATCCTGGCCGGTCTGTTCTGGATGGCGACGTCGCCCGGTGCGGCCGGCACCGAGGCGCGGCGCAACAAGGCCGAAGCTCCGCCGGTTTCGATGTTCGAGAAGGCCGCCAACGTCGACGAGTACAACGTCAGCTACGCCGCCGAGCGAATGGCCTCCCGCAACACGTCGACCCGGGTGCTCGTGGTGCTCGCCGACGGAATGACGCGGGGGTCGGTGGAGTCGCTGGCGCAGTCCGTGGAGGCAATCGAGCACACCGGCACCACCGTGCTCGGCATCGGGATCGGCGACGCCACCGTCGAGGCGGCGTATGGGCGCAACCAGGTGGTCGACCGGCCCGAGGCGCTGACACGGGCGATGGTCGACGGCGTACGATCGGCGCTGCACCGCACGATCGTGATCGCCGGCGGCGACACCTGGTGGGGCCACGAGTCCGAACGCGCCCTCTACCATCTACCGGCTTCGAGGAGAGTCAATGCCTGACACCGTGACATTCGAGGATCCGGCGGGCGAGGGCAAGCCGATCGACCTGGAGTCGTTCGACGTCCCCCGCGACGTCCCGGACTACGACCAGCGCGTCCTGCGCATCCCCGATCCCGACCCGTACTACGTCGACCTGGGGATGCTGTACCGGCTGGCCCAGATCGAACGAGTGCGGCGCGACCACTTCGAGGACACGCCGCTGCACGTGGCGCTGCGCGGCCACATGGGCACCGGCAAGGACCACGACCTCGAGCAGTTCGCTGCGTTGCTGCGACTCCCCTACTACCGCATACCGCTCACCGGCGAGGTGCGCGACATCACGCTGATCGGCTCAGTGAAGCTGCACGGCGACGGCAAGGGCGGCACCGAGAGCCGCTGGGAGGACGGCGACATCACTCGTGCCCTGCGGGGGCCGGCCCTCCTCAACCTGTCGGAGCTGAACGCCGCCGGCGCCGAGACCCTCTTCGCCCTCCATGGCCTGCTCGACCGCTACCAGGCGCTCGGCCTGCCGACCGGCGAGACCGTGCACCTCAGGCCCGACGTGCGGCTCTTCGGCACCATGAACCCCACCGACCTGCGCGACTACGCCGGCACCCAGACCCTCAACAAGGCGTTCGCCGACCGGTGGATCATCTGGGAAAAGGTGTTCCCCAGCGAGGAACAGATCGCGGCGATGCTGGAGCGCCGCTACCCGGGCCTGAAGCCGAAGTTCGTCGAGCTGATCTCGCGGCTGGCGGTGGAGGTCAA
>CAYGCW010000081.1:0-5495 GCA_964348465.1 uncultured Acidimicrobiia bacterium
TGCCGCCCTGCTCCATGATGTTCGAGAAGAAGTGCGACTCGGGCATCTTGTTCTCGACGAGGTTCTTGCCCACCTGCACGGTCAGCTTGGAGTTGGCGAGGTCGTTGAAGTCGGGCTCGGACGTCTGCAGGCCGTGCACGAAAGGATGGCCGGGCGCCTGGTCGCCGTGCCAGGTGTAGTTGGACCAGTTGCGCCCGGCCCTGGCCTCGTCGGGGCCGACGCCGCGCACGTTGGCGTCGAGCAGCGCCAGCGTGTTGCTCATGCGATACATGCCGTACTTGCCGAGGACGCCGAGCAACCCCATGCCGCCCCGCAGCTTCATGGTCCGGGTGCCGGCGCCGCCCATCGCCTCGATCATCTCCGGCTGGTAACCCTCGGCGGCGAGCCGGGTTGCGCCGTCCTCCCCCGAGTAGGCGGTGGCGACTGCGATCAGGCCTCTGGCGACGTAGTCGTACATCTCGTTCCACGTGACCCGCACGAAAGTGTCGGTGCCGCGGCTGGCGAACTTGTAGGTGTCACGGGCCGCGGCGGTCAGCTCCGGGAAGCCGTCATCGGCCCACTGCTTCCACCCCGCCCGGACCATCGGGAAGCGGAGCCGGTAGGGGCCGTAGACCCGCCGATGGAACGTCTGGCCCTTCTTGCAGCCGCGCGGGTGCCACTTGACCGATGCCGTGTTGCCGAGTTGGTCGGCGTACCGGCCCACGTCGTAGTTCTGCTCGATCCGCTGGATGACGCCGTTGCGGGTGAAGGCCCGGAGCCGGCAGGCGTGGGTGTCGTTCGGCGAGCAGACGAAGGTGAAGCTGCCGTCGTACGCGTACTGGTCCCGGTAGACCTGCTCCCAGTTGCGGTAGGGGTAGACGTCGAGCGGGTTGCCGACCATCTCGATGGCCTCGAGGTTCCGCAGGAGCGGGTAGGCGGCCGTGCCGGCGCCGGCGACCAGGCCGAGCTTGAGGAAGTCACGACGGGACAGGCTCATGGGACCTCCCTGAGGGGCCTGACGGGCATGGACAGCACGAGAACTGCCAGCACGGCGGTGAGGCTGTGGTGGACCGCGGCGGGCTGGACCCCGGCGACGAGTAGCAGGGCCGCGCCGGCCAGCCGGAGGCGACGGGCGGGGTCGCGCCACCATGCCGCCGCCACCCACCCAGCCGCCGCCGCGGCCAACGCGTAGAGCACCGAGGGCAGCGCCAGCGTGACCCCGACCGCCCAGACCGCGGCCACGGCGACGCTTTCCAGCCGGGCCGCCAGGGCGCCGAGGGTCAGGGCACCCCCCACCGCGGCGGCGACGACAGTCGGGAACGTGAGCCCGCCGCGAGTCGCGACAGCGACCGCAGCCAGCACGGCTGCGACCACCAGAGCCAGCTCCGCTGCGGTGCGTGTTGCGACGAGGCCTGCCGAGCCGCCGGTGCCGCCCGCCACCGCCGCCGCGGTCTCGATGACGAGCGGCGCGTGGCCGGCGACCACGGCGACGCCGGCGGCCGCCAGAGCCGCTCGTCCGAGCAGGGGCCCGTGGCGATGCATCACCGCGACCGTGACCGCGATGATTACCGCGAGGCCGAGGAGCAGGTGGGTCGGCGGAGCCGGGACGATGAGCGCCAGGGCGGTGGCCGCCACGGCGACCGCAGTGGACCCGGCGCCGGGAGCCCCGACGAGGTGGAGGCGCCAGGCGAGGCCGGCGGCGGCGGCGAGCACCAGCGCTGCTGTCGCGCCGGCGGCGAACTCGCCGCCCCAACGCAAGCCGGCGCTCAGCCCGGCTCCACCAGGCAGCTCGAGATGGAACGTCATCGGGACTGCGATGCGCAGGACCAGGACCTCGGCCACACCCAACAGCGCCGTCGCGAGAACCAGCGCCGGCAGCAAGGGCCGTTCCGCCCGGTCGAACACGATCGACGGCGGTCGCGCCGTCAGGGTGCCGCCCCGGGACGCCGTCGCAATCCTTGCCGCCATGCCGATCCTTGCTCACATGGGAACGATCGCTTCTCCCTATATACTCCATCTATACTATGAACGTCAAGACTTGAACTGAACGTTTATTTCTGTCATGCTGGATTCCCATGCAAGTCACCCTGGGGCGGTGCGGCGATTACTCGGTGCGGGGAATGGTGGACCTGGCGCGCCACTACGACGATGGTCGCCGCAAGGCCAGGGAGATCGCCGCAGCGATGGACATCCCGGCGCGCTACGTGACCCAGATCCTCGCCAACCTGGTACGCCAGGACCTGCTGGTAGCCGTCGCCGGCCCCAACGGCGGCTACGCACTGGCCCGCCCCCCGGCCGCGATCTCGCTGCTGGAGGTCGTCGAAGCGGCTGAGGGCCCGATACGCCTCGACGAATGTGTGCTCCGAGGCGGACCCTGCGATTGGGAGCGCTCCTGCCCCATCCACGATTCGTGGACCCGGGCGCAAGCTGCGCTAGCGCGCCAATTGGACGGCACCACCTTCGCGCAGCTGGCACAGGCCGACGCGGCCCTGCACGCGGGAACGCCCGATGCCCCGTCGGTTCACCACACCACCCGCCCGGAGCGCCGAGGACGGCGATAGGCCCGCGTGGCGTCGCGCCGGGGCCGGGATGCAGAGATTCCATCTGTCGATCTATGCCCTCAAGCGACCGGGGGTCCGGGCCGATCCTCCCTGTGATGAGCGCCAAGGATGGCACCCGCATCGCGCCCGATCCGGGCCATGGCCATCGGGCCGTGACCTGCCGCGCAACGTGCGTGCGCACCGGTTCTGGGCCCGGGCTGCCGTGAGGCGGAACTCCGAGAGCGGTCGGTTCTACGTAGCCAGGTGGATGGCCGGCGGAGCCGCGTTCGGCACCGCCCTCGTCCTGATCGCATGGCGAGTGGCGATCGCCAATTCCGGCCAGCTCACCTTCGCCGAGCTCCACACCTTGCATCCGATGATGTGGATCATCGACCTGCTGCCCACGGTCCTCGGCCTGGCGGCCAGCGCCATCGGTTACCTCCACTGGCGGCTCATCGAGCAGCGCAAAGCGGTCGAGCACACGGCTAGGCAGATAGCCGCCAGCTGGACGGCAGACCTCCACGCCGCCAATGCGGAGCTGGCCGAGGCGATGGAGGCGCGGCAGCGGCACTACTCGGCGCTCTCCCACGAGCTGCGCACGCCGCTCTCGTCCATCGTCGGGTACTCCCAGCTCGCCGAGGAGATCGAGATCCAGCCTCCGGAGCTCTCCGACTACATGGCCGAGATCTACGGCTCCGCGCGAGCGTTGCTCCAGATGGTCAACGACCTGTTGGACGCGGCCAAGCTCGAGATGAGTGGAGTCTCGATCAAACTCGAGACCGTCGACGGCAACGCCGTCGCCGAGGAGGCGGCGCGGTGCCTCGCCCCGCTGGCAGCGCAGAAGAGCCTGCGTCTCGTGACGAAGCTCGAGGCCGTCGACCACGTGCGGGCAGATCCGATACGCCTCCGCCAAGTCCTGACCAACCTGCTCTCGAACGCGATCAAGTACTCGGACAGGGGCACGATCACCCTGGAGTCGGGGCGCTCATCCAACGGCTCGGTGTCCTTCGCCGTCCGCGACGAAGGCGCCGGAATCGCAGCCGAGGATCTCGAGCGGATCTTCCGCCCGTTCGAGCAGACCGAGCATGGCGAGCGCAGGACGGACAGCACCGGGCTGGGCCTGACCATCACGCGCACCTTCGTCGAGGCCATGGACGGCACGATCACCGCCCACTCCCCCGGTCCCGGCCTGGGGGCGACCTTCTCGATCACGCTCCCGGTCGACGACGGCTCCGCCGCCGGGACCCGCACCGCCGTCCTCAACGCCGCCGGCTGAGGCCCGATGGGGGTGGCAGGGGGATCCCCGGCCACGGCTCCGTGCGGCGTCAGCTACGCGGGCTTCCTGCGGCACCATCCGCGTCGATCTGCGAGACGAGCCAACGACGCCCAGCGGCCCCGCCGAGGGCGCAGTCCCCGGGATGGGCGGCGGTCGGTTCGTCGGGTGCCGCGGGCTTGGGCGGCGTCCGTCAGCCGGCGGCGGTGCGGTCGAGTTCGGTGCCCGCGGCCCGCAGATCCGCGACGACCTCGCGCTCGACGACCTGGAAGTGAGCCCAGGCTCGCTCAACGCCGGCTTCGTCTTCGTTGCGCGCTGCGGCCTCCAGGTCTGCCGCCGCCGCGTGGGCCACATCGGACCCCAGTGCGCCGAACTCGCCCTTCAACCGATGGCTCGTCGCCGCGACCACGTCCAGGTCTCCCGCCGCAACCGCCGCGGTCAGACCGGACATCAGCTCCGGATACGTGCCGAGAAAGGCGCCGACCAGAAGCGCACGCAGTCCGTCGTCTTCTGGCTCGTCTTCCGGGGCCGCCACGGCCGGGGGCGGAGACGAGGAGGGTTCCGCAGCATCGCGGGCGTGCTCATGACGGGCCAGCTGCTCGATGACGCTGTACACGTCGTGCGGGTTGAACGGCTTGGCGACGTATGCGTCCATCCCGGACTGGAGGCAGCTCTGCCGGTCCTCCTCGCGAGCATGGGCGGTCAACGCCACGACCGGGATGTGGCCTCCCGTCGCGGCCTCCCGTTCTCGGAGGACCCGCGTGGCCTCCAGACCATCCATCTCGGGCATCTGGCCGTCCATCAGGACGACGTCGTACGTGCCGGCCTCGAGGGCCGCCAGCGCCTCCCGGCCGTTCTCGACGGCCGTCGGGAGGTGGCCGCGCTTCTCGAGGAGCCGGGTGGCAAGCAGTCGATTGGTGGGGCTGTCGTCGGCAACCAGCACCTTCAGGCGCCGGCGGTGCTCGCGTAGCCAGTGGCGGGTGATCAGCGGCAGGCGGTCGCCTTCTTCGGCGGCCGCGATGGCCACCTTCACGGCTTCGATGAGATCGGAGGGGTCGAGCGGGTGCGTCAGGTAGGCGGCCACCCCGAGTTCCGAGTAGAGGGCGCCGTCGCCGCGGGAGCCCGATGCCGCAACCACCACCAGCGGGAGGGCGCTGAGTGCACGCCGGGCGCGCAGCGCCTCGATGATCTGCAGCGGGTTGCTGTCGACATCCAGCACGACGGCTCGCCAGCCGGCACGCTCGACGTGGGCACGGTCCACGAGGTCGAGGGCGCGCCCGCCTCCTTCGATGGGTGGCGGGATGAGCTCCCCGTCGCGAAGCATCTCGGTGAGCAGGCGCAGCCGGTGCGGATTCTCGCCGAGGGCGATCACCGGCGCGCCTTCGAGTCCTTCGTCGAGCTCCGGGATGGACACCTCGAAGTCGCCATTCGCCTGGCCGAACACGGCAGTGAAGGTGAACGTCGTCCCGCGTCCGAGCTCGGACTCCACCGAGATCTCCCCATTCATGTGCTCGACCAGCTCGCGAGTGATGGCGAGACCCAGCCCGGTGCCACCGAAGCGGCGAGTCGTGGAGCTGTCGCCCTGCTCGAACGAGTTGAACACGATCGCCTGGTGGTCGGGATGAATCCCGATGCCCGTGTCGGACACGTCGAATCGAAGCGTCACGTCGTCGTCGGACCGGCCGACGACCGAAACGGCGACC
>CAYGCW010000081.1:5505-9231 GCA_964348465.1 uncultured Acidimicrobiia bacterium
CGTCACGTGTCCGACATGGGTGAACTTGATCGCGTTGCCGATCAGGTTCACCAGCACCTGGCGCAGCCGGCCGGGGTCGCCGGTCAACCCGTCGGGCACGGAATAGGGCTCGGCGTAGCGCAGATTGATGCCCTTCCGCGCAGCCTGACCCTCGAGGGTGGAGATGGTCTCGGCCACGACATCGCGGAGGCTGAAGGGAATGGAGCTCATACGGATCTTCCCCGCTTCGAGACTGGAGAAGTCCAGGATGTCGTTGACGAGCGTGACCAGCGCATCCACCGATGTCTTGATCGTGCCGAGGTACTCGCGCTGGTCGGGCGTGAGGTCGGTCCCCAAGCACAACTCGGCCATGCCGAGGATTGCGTTCAACGGGGTACGAAGCTCATGGCTCATGTTGGCGAGAAACTCGGACTTGGCGCGGTCGGCCGCTTTCGACTCGCTCACGTCGTCGATCGCAACGATCACCTCGTCCAGCCTCAGGCCCGCCTCGTCGGCCGGCGCGCTCCAGTGCAGGATGCCGTCGAGACGGCTCCCATCCACCTTCTGCCCGACGACCGCCGTCGTCACGTAGTCGCGGTTTTCCCAGATCGCCGAGAGCTGATCCACGAAAGATGCGCGCGTGTCGTCGGTGAGCGTCGCCGGATCGATGCGTTCGGTCATCTCCACATCCGGGGGCAGCCCGAGCATGTGGCGGGCGGCCGGGTTCACACGCCGCACCCTGATCAAGCCGACCGCGGCATCGATCACGTGAGGGTGAGCGGTGAGATGGGCGCGAAGATCTTCGACCCCCTGTCGTCGGAGGGAATCCAAGAAGGCGCCGACTTCGGTGAAATCCTCCTCCCATATCGAGATGGGCACGCGCTCGTAGACGAGCCGGTTCCTCCGATCATTCGATCGAAGCTGATGCCCGAATCGCCCGGCGATGAAGACGGTGGCGACGAACAACCCGAGCTGGACTGCCATCACGGCGGCTCGCTCCGTGACCAGGGACCATGCGAAGGCCTGCGCCGCCGGATCGGGGATCAGCTGAGATGCCCACAGGCCGGCCAGAACGATGAAGTAACTGCGTCTGAGGCGCGCCGGTATGAGCGGGATGAGCACCGCCGCCAGGACCGAGAGCCCGACGACGCTGCCGAGCAGAACGGTGTGCGGAACGAAGGGGCGATAGAGCACGGTCGTGAGCCCGACGCCGAACGCAACCAGCACGCCAGGCTGATGGCGCTGCGTACGGATCTGCCACCCCGCGAGAGCGGCGAGGCCCAGGGCTCCCGTTGCCGCAATCCGCGGCCCTCCGGCGTCCGCGACGAGGCCGGCGACGGCGAGCAGCGACGCAAGTGCGAGCGCGCCGAAGAGCGCAGCGATCGCGACCCCCCGTGCGATTCTCTGCAGTTCCGTGCCGATGACCGGCGAGTCCTGGAGCTCCTCCGTGAACTCCGCGATTGCCATACGGGACCTATCGGGCGCTGTTCCACCGGGCTTGAGATGCCCGGCGCCCCGGTCGGTGACCGCCCCGCAGAGCCTCGGCCGGAGCATCCCCAGGTTTGGGGAACCAGCCCGACCCGGCATGCGTCTGATCGTCATCGATTCCATCGGAACGGAGCAGACCATGTCCATTGAAACGACCGAGCGGACGCCGACGCCCGCTCCCGTCACCCAGCCGCGCCGGGGCTTCATCGCGCTGATCGTTGCCGTGGTCGGCGCCCTGGCGCTGGCAGCCGCGGTCTTCGTTCCGGGCGACCACCCCATGCTGGAGCTGTCGCTCGGAGCCGGAGACGGTTTGGCGTCGTGCCTCCAGTTCGACGTCGCCACCCTGGCCGGGATGTCCGTCGCCTTCGAGGGCACGGTCACCGACATCGAGGGTGAGCGCGTCGTGCTGGAGGTCGAACGCTGGTACACCGGCGGCGACACCGCCCGGGTGGCGCTCATCGGCCCGGCCGGGCTGGAGGCCCTCGTCGGGGGCATCGACTTCGAGGACGGCGGCCGGTACTTGATCACCGCCGCCGGCGGCGTCGTGAACTACTGCGGGTACAGCGGCGCGGCCACGCCCGAATTCAGGGCGGCGTTCGAACAGGCCTTCGGCGGTTGAGCCCAGGACGAGATCTCGAAGACCGGATGCTGCGCCCGGTGCGGAGCCGGTCGGACGAGACCCACCCTCCCGCGGCCGGTGCCTGCGGGAGTAGCAGGAGCGCGTGGGGCCGGTCGTCGCCGGCCCCGCTCCTCGTCCTCGGCTCGGCAGCCCGTCCGGTGCGCCATGCTTCCGAGGCGGCCCATGCGACGTCTCGGCTCACCGGGGTCGCCGCCGCTTCCGCCGGCCGCAGGCGCCGCTCGTCCGGTAGGGTGCGGATGGAGAAGGGTGGCGATGACCTGTCCGAGATGTGGCGGCGGCACCGGCCCGGCCGACGCCTTCTGTGGCTCCTGCGGCGTCAACCTCTCCGAAGCCCGCGCCACGTGCACCCGCTGCGGCAAAGTGAACCATCCCGACAACCGGTTCTGCACTTCGTGCGGCACCGTGCTCCCCGGCTCTGAGGTTGCCGCAACGGCATCGCCGCCGCCGCCGGTCGACACCACGCCTGATTCCCCACCCCCTGCGCCCACCACGCCCCCGGCGCCGGACCCGGACGCCGGCGGCGAGACCGTGACGCTATCACCGCCGCCCATGCCTACCTCTCCTGCTACGCCGCCTCCTCCTCCTCCGCCTCCTCCTCCTCCTGCTCCTCCTGCTCCGCCTCCTCCCGCGCCCCAGCCGGTGAGGGCCGAGGCGCCGGCGCAGTCGGCGACCACCTTCGCGCTCGCCAAGCCGCTGACGCTGCTCGGCGCGGTGGGCGGAGTGGTCGCGACGCTCGTTCCCTGGATCGACGTGTTCGGCGATTCGGCGAACGCGTTCGACGTCCCCATTCAGTTCCTGGCTTACCACCGGACCTCGGCGGGCACGACGGTGGCGGTCGGCTTGCTCGTCGTGATGCTGGCGGCAGTCGCCGCCGCCACGTCCCTGGTGCCGGCGCTGGGGCGGCTCCACGTGGGCCGCATCATGGGCGCGGGGCTGCTGATGGTGGCCGGGGTCTTCCTCCTCCAGCTCTCACGGGTGTCCGGCGACCTGGGTGTCGACCTGACGGACGTGTCAGGGGCCGGTCCGTTCGTGGCGGCGGTTGCCGGGATCCTGCTGCTGGTCGGCAGGTGAGCGCGCCCCGCTGAGCGCGTGTGGGGTCCATCCCCGACCGGCGCCCGCAGTGGCGGGTGGGCGCGGCTGCCAGACCATCCTGACGGTTACGCTTCCCGCCCGTGACACTTGCCGATCCGGTCGCGGCCGCGTATGCCGCTCTCGACGACTGCGAGGCGGCGCTGACGCGCCTCGACGAGCTGTGCTGCGAGCCGGGCCGCAGCCCCCGGATGGCCGCGGTGGCGAAGACGCTGGCGACGGCCAGGGCCGGCGTCGCGTCGGTGACGGCCGGGACGGACGCCGCCGGCCTGGTGGTCGCCGCGCTGGAGGACGCCGGCGGCCAGGTCGGCCGGCTCCAGGTGGGCTGTTGCGCGCCGCCCCGCATGCCCCTCTACGCCCGGCTGCTCGACGGTCTCACGAGAGCCCAGCTCGCCGTCACCGCGGCGGGCCGGGATCACTGAGCCATCAACGGCCGCGCACCGCCGTCTCCCTGCGATGCGGCTCGTACACCCATTCGCCGCGGGTGACCTCCCACTCGAGGCGCTCCCGCTCCTCGCCGGTGAGCGATG
>CAYGCW010000082.1:0-9195 GCA_964348465.1 uncultured Acidimicrobiia bacterium
TCGCCCACGCCTCGAACAAGCGGCGGCCCTGGACCCGGGCCAGGTCGCCGCGCGCTCGCACCTCCGCCAGGAACTCGTCGGGCTCCCGGCCGCCCCGCCGCACCAAGCTCTGGAGGCCAGGGCGGCGCATCCAGCCGGCGACGATCTCCGGCCCGGCCTCGGCGTGGAACTGGAGCCCCAACGCCGACCCGTGGGCGAATGCGTGCAGGTAGCCGTCGGAGCGGGCGAGCAGCTCGGCGCCGGGCGGAAGGTCGAACGTGTCCTGATGGATCAGCAGCACCGGGTCCTCGAGCACCGAGATCACCGGGTGGGCCCGGCCGGCCACGTTGCGGTCCGGCGCGAGGTAGGCGACTTCGGGCTTCGCGGCGAGGTAGGCCCTGCCGCCGAGCGCGTCGGCGAGCAGCTGGGAGCCGAGGCAGATCCCGAGAACGGGCACGTCCCCGGCGACGAGCTTCCGCAGGAACGACTTCTCCGGGGCGAGGAAGGGATGGGCTTGCTCTTCGTAGGCGCCCATCGGCCCGCCGAGGACCACGACTGCGTCCTCGCCCCGGTGCTCCGGAGCGGCGTCTTCGTACATCGCGTGGGTGCGCCGGGCGACGCCGGCCGCGTCGAGGACGTCGCCGAGCCAGCCCGCAGAGGCGCCGGGGGAGTGGGTGAGGGTGAGGACGGTGGGCACGGCCGAGAGAGGTTACCGGGGGCGGCGGCGTACGAGGTCGGGGCCCACTTCGGCGATCGTCGCGCACCCGGTGAGGGCCAGCACCCGGCGAACGTCGTCGCCGAGGAGGCCGAGGACGTGGTCGACGCCGCGCTCACCGGCCACGCCGAGGCCGTAGAGGTAGGCGCGGCCGGCCATGCACGCCGTGGCGCCCAGCGCTACCGCCTTGACGATGTCGCTGCCCCGCCGGACCCCGCCGTCGCAGATGACCTCGATCTCCCCGGCGACGGCGTCGGCCACCTCCGGCACCAGGTCGAGGATCGCCGGGGCCCCGTCCAGCTGGCGGCCGCCATGGTTGCTGAGGGCGATGGCGTCGATGCCCTCCTGCGCCGCCAGTCGGGCGTCGGCGGCCGTCTGGATGCCCTTGAGGACGACGGGGCCGGCCCAGACCGACCGCAGCCAGTCGACGTCCCGCCACGAGAGGCCGGGGTCGAACTGGCTGTTGACGTAGTCCGCCAGTGAGACGGCGTCGGTGCCGTCGCCGACGCTGCGCCCGACGACGTTGGCGAACGCGATCGGCTCTGCGCGCATGAACTCCCATGTCCAGCCCGGGTGGAGGACGCCGTCGAGGAGGGTGCCGGGACCGATCTTGGGGGGCAGCGTGAACCCGCGGCGCACGTCGCGCTCCCGGCGGCCCAGGACGCCTGCGTCCACGGTCAAGCACAGCGCCTCATACCCGGCGGCGGCGGCGCGGTCGACCATCTCCTTGACCAGCCCGCGGTCCCGCCACACGTACACCTGGAACCAGAGCCGGTCGCCGCCGGCGGAGGCGACCTCTTCGATCGAGCGGGTGCTCAGCGTCGACAGCGCATAGGGGAGGCCGGCGCGCTGCGCTGCTCTGGCGACGGCCAGCTCCCCGTCGGGGTGCGCGATCCGGGTGAAGCCGGTCGGGGCCAGCACCAGCGGATACGCGAGCGGCTTGCCCAGCAACATGGACGAAGCGTCGCCCCAGCCGACGTCGCGCAACACCCGGGGAGCGAACTCGTAGCGTCCGTAGGCGGCGGCGTTGGCTCGCAGGGTTGCCTCGTCCTCGGCGCCGCCGTCGATGTAGTCGAACACGCCGCGGGGGAGCCGCCGGCGGGCGATGCGGCGCAGGTCACCGACACTGGCGGCCCGGCGCAACCGGCGCCGGACCGGGTCCAGCTCCAGAGGTCGGAATCGCAGCACGGAACGCAGCGTGTCCAGCACAGGTGTGATGCTAGGAAACGGGGCCGCTCTGCGGCACAGGAGCGGTGCGGAGGCCGAGCCGGAAGGCGGCGATGTTGACGTCCGCATGGCGAGCCCTCCTGCCCGACGACCATTCCCGAATGACCCCGACGACCACGTCGGAGTCGAGCGGGAGATGGGCGGTTGCCGCGCCGATCATCGCCATGTTCGCCGAGCGGGCCGCCCCGGCGTCCCTGGCGAGCCGCTTGGCGTCGACGAGTTCGCAGCGGGGCAGCGCCCGCAGCGCTGCGTACAGCGACTCGAGCAGCGGGTAGTCGCCGATGTTCTCGACGGGCTCTGCGGCTGCGACCACGATCCCGCCCGGCCCCAGGTACCGGACGTTGCGCAGGCCTTCCAGCGGCTCCAGCGCCAGCAGCACGTCGGCGGTTCCCTCCGGAACCAGGTCGGCATCGATGGGCCGGTCGGCGAGGCGGACCATCGCCTGCACGGCGCCGCCCCGCCGCGCCATGCCGTGCAGCTCGGACTGCTTCACGGCCAGGTCCGAGCGCCTTCCGGCCTCGGCCAGGAGGCGGGCAACCGTCACCACGCCCTGCCCACCGACGCCGGCGAGCACGACGTCGGCCTTCATGGCGCGAGCTCCTCGCGGCGCCGCTGCTTGGCCAGCTCGACGCACTCGCGCACTGCGATGACGACCGAGAGCCCGCGATGGTCGATCTCCTTGCGCAGGACGGAGGCCAGCTCCTCGGGCCGGTTGGGCTTCAACTCCACCACCCAGAGGTGGTCGGCGTCGACTCCGATCCCGTCGGCGATGGATGCGATGCTGGAGTCGGGAAGCACCGTCGGCTGCAGGCCGGTCATGGCAACGGTCTGGTTGTCGAGGATGAGGACGGTCATGTCGGTGTCGGCGGCCACGGCGTCCATCAACGGCGTCAATCCCGAGTGCATGAACGTGCCGTCGCCGATCACCGCCACCACCGGCCACAGCCCGGCATCGGCGGCGCCTTTTGCCATCCCGATCGACGCCCCCATGCACACGCAGGAGTCCAGCACCTCGTACGGCGGGGCGACCCCGAGGGCGTAGCAGCCGATGTCGGCGGTCGCCACGGCCGCCGGGTGCTCCGCGAGCACCTCGCGCAACGCCGCGAAGGACTCGTCGTGCGGACAACCCCGGCAGAGCTGGGGGGGACGGGGCGGGACGTCGAGCCCCGGTGCCGGCCGGGGCCGCATCGGGAGACCGAGCGCCGTTCGCACCGCGTCCGGGGTCAGCTCGCCGTCCGGAGGGAGCGCACCAGACAGGCGTCCGGCCACCTCGATGTCGGACTCCAGGATGCCTCGCAGTCGGGTCTCGATGAACGGGTAACCGTCCTCCAGCACCAGGATCCGATCCACCATCGCCGCCAGAGTGCGCACCAGCTGCTCCGGGATCGGGTAGGTGCCGATGTGGAGGTGGGCGGGGGCTTCGTCCAGCTCCGGCACGTTCTCGAGGTAGGAGCTGCGGCCATGGCCGGCGGTGATCACGCCCAGCTCGCGCTCTCCCGGAACGAGCCGGTTGTACGGCGCAGTTTCCGAGTAGGCCCGGAAGACCGCCTGGCGCTCGAGCAGCGACCGCCACCGGCTCCGGGCGTTGGCGGGGACGAGCGCCCAGCCGGCCGCCGTCGTGGTCGCGGCGGCGGGGCGCAGCTCATCCCGCCGGCCCGGGGTGACGGCGGCCCGGCCGTGGCAGAGCCGGGTGGTGAGGCGCACCACGACCGGTATCGAGAAGCGCTCCGACAGCTCGAAGGCCTCCCGGGTCATGTCGTAGGCCTGCTGCGGGTCGGCCGGCTCCAGGCACACCACGCGGGCGAAGTCGGCGAGGCAGCGGCTGTCCTGCTCGTTCTGCGAGCTGTGCATGCCGGGGTCGTCGCCGACCGCCACCACCAGGCCCCCGCCGATCTCCACCAGCGCCGAGTTCACGAAGGGGTCGAGCGCGACGTTGAGACCGACGTGCTTCATCGACACCAGGCAGCGCCTTCCCGCCATCGAGACGCCGAGCGCCGCCTCGTACGCGGTCTTCTCGTTGGCCGCCCAGTGGGCGACGACCTCGGTGCCCCGGTGCGCATGGACGTACTCGAAGATCTCGGTGGCAGGGGTGCCCGGGTAGGAGTAGGCGGCGGCGATCCCGGCGTCGAGAGCGGCTCGGGCCACGGCCTCATCTCCCAGCAGCAGCTCGGCGGGCTCGTCTTGGGCGCGCGTCATAGCCACGCCATCGACGATATGGCACGGAGCCGGCGCCGTATAGGACCCGTCGGTACTCGATCGGGGGCCGGTATGCCCTATTCGCCGGGCCTGCGGCGAGTTATGCCGTGAATACCGACGACAGGAGAAACCGATGACGGGCGGGACGGTACTCGTCCTCGGCGGCGCCGGCCTGGTCGGCATGCAGGTGGCCCGCCAGATCGCCGTTGATCTTCGACCCGAACGTCTCGTGGTGGCCGCCCGCCGGGCCGAGAGCGCCGCGGCGGCCGTGGCCGCCTTGCGGGAGCTGGCCCCCGCCGGAGTCCAAGTGGTCGGCGAGTCCGGTGACGTCTTCGTGCGGTCCGCCCACTCGACAGTTCGCCGCGCCGATCTCCTCGAGGACCCCGGGATGCGGGATGCTGTCTGCGACGACCTGCTGGGTCCGATCGACGGCGCCTACGGCCGGTCGGCACTCGCCGCCCTGATTCGCCGCCACCGGCCGGACGTCGTCGTGGACGCGGTCAACACCGCCACCGCGATCAGCTACCAGGACGTGCATGCGGCTGCTCGCCGCGCCATGCGGACCGAGGACTGCGAACGCGACGTAGGGGCCCTGGTGCTCTCGCTGGCGCTGCCCCAGCTCATCCGCCACGTGCTCATCCTGCACCGGGCGCTGTGCGAGGCCGGCACGCGCGTGTACCTCAAAGTGGGCACCACCGGGTCGGGCGGCATGGGCCTCGACGTCCCGTTCACCCACAGCGAGGACAAGCCGTCGGCGCAGCTGCTCACGAAGGCGGCGGTGGCGTTCGCCCACACCGGCCTGCTGCTGCTGATGGCGCGGACCGCGGGCGGCCCGGTTGTCAAGGAGGTCAAACCCGGCGCGATGATCGGCTACGCCGACGTCGCCCACCGTCCGATCACCGAGCGCGGGGAGCCGGTGTGGCTCTACGAGGCGCAGGTCGCGCCCCTCGAGGGCATGCTGGCGCCCCGCCATGACCCGATCGGATATGAGCGGCGCGGGGAGCTGCGGGTCCCGGTGGTCGACACGGGCGAAAACGGCGTCTTCACCAGAGGTGAGTTCGCGGTGATCACGGCCCCGGGGTCGATGGAGTTCGTCACCCCGGAGGAGATCGCAGCGTTGTGCGTGGCCGAGATCGCGGGCGGCAACACGGGCCGGGACGTGCTGGCGGCGCTCAACTCGGCCATTCTCGGTCCCAGCTACCGGGCCGGAACGCTCCGGGCGACCGTACTCGGAGAACTCGACGATCTCGTGACGGAGACGGGCACCGCGAGCGTGGCACTCGGCCAGCTCGGGCCCCCGGAGCTGGGCAAGCTGCTGTGGGAGGCCGAGCTGCTCAAGGCCGCGTACGGAGACACCCATGCGGTGGTGGCGGCGCGGGCCGAGGACGTCGCGGCCCGGGTGGAGCGGGAGCTCTCCCCGCTGGTGCGGGACGTGATCGTATCGGCGGGGCTCGGAGTGCTTGCTCCCGACGGGCGGACGCTGTGGCGCGGGCCCCGGCTGCGGATCCCAGAATCGCTCGACCCGGTTCCGGTGGACGCCGCGTCCCGCGACGTCTGGGCGGCGCGGGGCTGGGTCGATCTTCGCCCCGGCAACTGGTCTGTCTGGCAGCGGCGGCTGCGGGCCATCCACGCGGCCGAGCCCGCCAAAGCTCTGCGCGGCTCGGCCGGCGTGGCGCCGGTTCCGGCCGGTGAGATCGAGCCAGGCGAGGTGGTCGCCTGGATCTTGTCCTCCGGCGGGGATGACCCCGCGGTCGCCTGATCCGGACCGGACCGGACCACCGGTTCAGCCGGCTTCCAGCTCCTCGAGCGTGGCTCCGGACTCGCCGGCCCACCTGAAGCCGGGGGTGGTCGTGCCCGTGCCACCGCACGGCTGCGAGCGGTTGCCACCGCACGGCTGCGAGCGGTGCTCGGCGACGTGGGAGCCGTGCGAGGAGCTCAGGCTGGAGGATGGGATCCTGGCGCCGCACCACCCGGCCTCCCCATCGCCGTAGTGGTGCGCATCGCGGCGTACTGCCCCAACGCCCGCACGGCGCGGTCGGTGCGCCGGAACGTCGGAATCCCCGCAGCGAGTAGCAGGCCGGCCATGGCGTCGTAGCGGCGCCCGCCGTCGACGACGGTGACCCAAGCTTTGTCGGACCTTGCCCAGAGGTCGCCCAGTAGGGCTGCCACCGCTCCCGGAGCCGCAGCGTCCTCCGAGTGGCCGGTGTCCGGCGCCAGCGTCTGCAGCGCTCCCGTGAACGGCACGCAGCCGATCACGGCAACATCGACGCCGGGATCTCGGAGTACCGTCTCGGCGGCCGCCGCGAAGTGTTCGTCCGCGGTCATCGGGGTGAGGTCGAGCGGCTGTGTCACCGCGACGGCGTTCCCCGCACCGGCCTCGGCGAGGATGCCCGCCAGCCGCTCGGTAGTCCTGCGACTCAGCGAGGCCATCCGGAAGGGGCTGGCGTAGTCGGCGATCGCCACGCAGTCGAAACCGGCGTTGGAGACGGACCCCAACCGCAAGCCGTCCAGCCGCCGGCCGCGGAGAAGCGTGCTCAGCATCAGCAGATCCTCGAACTCGGCGAGGCCGGCTGCGACCAGTACCCCGGCCCGTTCCGCGAGGCCCACCGTGACGGCCGGGTCGCCGGCGACCGCGGCGGTGTGCGAGGCTGCGGCCACGGCCCCGACAGGCGTCCGTCCGGCCGGGTACAGCACCACCGTCCCTCCCCTGTCCCTGATCGCCCGGGCGGCCGTGAGGAAGCGGGACCCGTCGCCGGGGCGGAAGCCCTCCACATAGCAGGCGAAGACGCTCGTGTCGGGATCGACCGCGAGGTGCGTGAGGTAATCGCCGATCGTGAGGTCGGACTGGTTGCCGACCGTCACCACGTACCGGGGCCGCAGCCACGGCAGCCGGTCGAGCCGGGACAGCACGAAGGCGCCGCTCTGCGCCAGAATCGCCACCGGGGCGGACTCACCCGCCGGCGTGCCCAGCTTGTGGGCGGGGACGAAGAGTGTGTCGTAGCGGCCCGGCACCGACCGGACTCCGAGGCAGTTGCCGCCGTTGACCACCGGACCGGCCCATGGCGTGGCTCTGGCCCGCCGCAGCGTTCCGGTGAGCTGGTCGTGGCGGTCGGCGGTGCCCGGCCGCTCGCCCATTCCTCCTGCGATCACGATCACGCTCTCGGCGCGCCGCCCGGCGGCGACCTCCTCGATCAGGGCCGGGACCTGGTCGGCCGCCAAGGCGACGACGAGCAGGTCCACCGGCGACTCGAGCGCTGCCAGGTCGGGAACGCACCGGCAGCCCTCGACGGCGGCCGCTCCCGGCTTCACGACCGTGATCCGCCCGGGCGGGTAGCCGGCGCGCAGCACGTTCCGCAGCGCGATCCGGCCCGGGTTCTCGCCCGACGACACGCCCACGATCGCGATCGAGCCGGGGCGGAGCAGGTGCTGGATCTTCGCCAACGGCCGCGGGGGTGCCGTCGGTGCGGACGCCGCGGGTCCGGGCCGCAGGTGGGCGTCCAGGGCCATCGGTCCCGCGGCGGTGAGCACCAGCGGGTTGATCTCGAACACGGCCACGTCCTCCGGCATGGCCATGGCTGCGAACTGGGTGAAGCGGGCCACCAGGTCGGCGAGGACCGCGCCGGTGACCGGCGGCGGCCGGCCCCGGAAGGGCTCGGTCACCAGCCGTCCGATGCGGCTGGCGGCGAGGGCCGCGTGCGGGTCGTCCGCGACCGTGACGTAGACGGCGCCGCCGAGCAGGTCGGCGTACGCCCCGCCGGGCGCCAGCACCACCACCGGCCCGAAATCGTCGGACCAACGGACTCCCAACAGCAGTTCCCCGGTCGGTCCCGGATCGTGGTCGACGAACTCGGCGACGAGGAAGCCGGCCGGCTCCATCCCGGACGGCAGCCGGTCGCGCATCGCCCGGATGGCGGCACCTACCCGGCCGGGGTCCCGTTCGACCAGCTGCACGCCGCCGACGTCGGCCTTGTGGCCGAGGTTCGGCACCAACGCCTTGACCACGACGACGTCGCCCAGCAGCTCGTGGACGGCGCCGGCGTACACGGTGTCGGTGGGCTCCACGATGTAGCGCGGCACCTGCAGCCCCAGGGCTGCGGCAACCGCCAGAGCGTGCGTGTCCAGGAGCCCGGTTCCGTGGGCGGCAGCCACCACGCGGCGGGCCTCGCGGGCCGCCGCGGCTGCCTGAGCCTCCGGCGACCACTCGGTGCTGGCGACGGTCGTCAACGTGCCGCGAACCTACGCCGCGCAGCTCTGCTGCGCTAGGGAGCGTGGGTACTTCGCAGCGGGTCGCGCGGCCCTATCCGCACGGCAGTGCCGTAGCATCGAGCCCATGGAGACGCGCGAACTACTGGCCGACGCTTTCGGACGCATCCAAGAGGAGACGCACCGGGCAGCCGCAGGGCTCGACCATGCCGGGCTGTGCCACCGTCCGGACGCCGACGCCAACTCCATCGGCTGGCTGGTCTGGCACCTGACCCGGGTCCAGGACGATCACGTCGCTCATCTGGCCGGCCGCGAGCAGGCCTACGTGGCGGACGGCTGGGCGGAGCGGCTGGGCATGGAGCCGGACGAGCGCGACCTCGGATACGGCCATACGTCCGAGCAGGTGGCTGCGGTGCAGTTCGACAATCCCGACGGACTGCTCGCGTACCACGACGCCGTCGTCGAGCGCACGCGGGACTACCTGGCCACTCTGGATGGCACCGAGCTGGACCGGGTCTGCGACACCCGGTGGGACCCGCCGGTGACGGTGGGCGTGCGGCTGGTCAGCGTCGTGAGCGACTGTCTGCAGCATGCCGGCCAGGCCAACTACGTACGCGGGATGCTCGAGCGGCAGGCGTGATCGAACGCCGCCCGCCGGCTTCGAACGATCGCCGACAATCTAGGCGTAGATTCCACTGCGAGCCGGTGGTGCGTCCCGTATGCTGACGGGGGCCGCGCCGCGGCCAGCCACGAGGGATCGGAAGAGGAGGGATCATGCTTGGCGACAAGTTGGGCGAGGAGACCGGGCAGGTCATCGGGTTGCGGGTTCTGCCGTCGGAAGGGGCGCCCCGGATGGAGACCTCGTTCCGTGCGCA
>CAYGCW010000083.1:0-9176 GCA_964348465.1 uncultured Acidimicrobiia bacterium
CGCGGCCAGAACAACGTCCAGGGCGGCGGCGACATGGGGGCGCTGCCCAACAAGCTTCCCGGCTTCCAGGACGTCGAGGACCCCGACCTGCGGGGCAAGTTCGAGCGGGCCTGGGAAACCACGGTTCCCGCCGAGAAGGGCTGGCACCTCACCGAGATGTTCGAGGCGATGGGCAAGGGTGAGCTGCGGGCCTGCTACGTCATCGGCGAGAACCCGGCCCAGTCGGAGGCCGACGCCGGCCACGCCCGCGAGCTGCTGCGCGGCCTCGACCTGCTGATCGTGCAGGACATCTTCATGACCGCCACCGCGGAGCTGGCGGACGTGGTGCTGCCGGCGGCGGCGAGCTGGGCCGAGGTCGACGGCACCGTGACCAGCTCGGAGCGGAGGGTGCAGCGGGTGCGCAAAGCCCTCGACCCGCCGGGGCAGGCCCGCGACGACACCGAGATCCTCTGCGAGCTGGCGGCTCGCCTCGGCTTCGACCTCGGCGCTCCCGACTCCGAGCGGGTTTGGGACGAGCTGCGCAGCCTCTCTCCCATCCACACCGGGATGAGCTACGGGCGCCTCGAGGCGCTGGGCGGCATCCAGTGGCCGTGCTACCACGAGGAGGACCCCGGCAGCGAGTTCCTGCATGGACGGCTGTGGGAGGACGACCCGGACGCCCGCGGCCGGCCGGCGCCCTTCTCTCCCGTCGAGTGGGTTCCGCCCGTCGACGAGCTTTCCGACGAGTTCCCGATCAGGCTCACCACCGGGCGCGCCCTCGACTCCTACAACACCGGAGTCCAAACCGGTGGCTACGCGTCGCCAATCCGCTACGGCAACACCCTCGACCTCTCCCCCGAGGACGGGGCCCGGCTCGGGTTGGCCGAGGGGGAGAAGGTGCGGATCGTGTCGCGTCGCGGAGCGATCGAGGCGCCCGTCCGCTTCCACCGCAGCCTGCGCCCCGGGCTCGCCTTCACGACGCTCCACTTCCCCGACGACGTCGACACCAACGTCCTCACCATCGAGGCATGGGACCCGAAGTCCGGCACGTCGGAGTTCAAGGCGACCGCGATCCGAGTCGAGAAGATCGCATGACGAGGGAGGCGGCGTGGACCTCCGGCTGATGGCAGCCGCCCCCACGGATGCCGAGCGGGCCGTCGTCGACGGCCGCCTGGGCCCACCGCAGACGGGGTGGCGGGGCGGGGAGTGGGACCCGGCGGTCGACGGTCACGTGGGCCGGGGTGGCGCCCGCCGCGCCATCGCCAACCGGAACCTGCTGCTGCCGGCGCTCCACGCCGTCCAGTCGGAGATCGGGTGGATCTCGCCGGGGGCCCTCAACTACGTCTGCGAGCGTCTCACCGTGCCACCAGCGGAGGCGTACGGGGTCGCCACCTTCTACGCGTTGCTGACCACCGAGCCGCGGGCACCTCGAGTGGCCCACGTCTGCGACGACATCGCCTGTGGGCAGGCCGGCGCCGATGAGATCGGTGCCGCCCTCGAGGCCGCGCTGGGCGCCTCCGGCACCGGCGAAGACATGACCTGGCTGCGCAGTCCCTGCCTCGGCCAATGCGAGAGGGCGCCCGCCGTCTACCTGCAGCTGGCCAGCGACGACGACATCGTGGTGGCACCGGCCACGCCCGCGGCGACCCTGGCGGCCCTGGCGCCCGGGGCCGCCACCGAACCGGCGGACGGGAGCAGCGTCTTCCCGGTCGACGCCCCGGTCCGGAGCTTGCTGGCCCGCGTCGGTCGCGCCGACCCGGGCAGCCTCGCCGCGTACCGGGCCCACGGCGGCTACGAGGCACTGCGGGCCGCGGTCGCCATGGGGCCGCTCGGCGTGATCAGGGAGGTGACGGAGTCCGGGCTGAAGGGGCGTGGTGGCGCCGCCTTTCCCACAGGGGTGAAGTGGGAGGGAGTGGCCCGTGCGCCTGCCCGGCCCCACTACCCCGCCTGCAACGCCGACGAGTCGGAGCCCGGCACGTTCAAGGACCGGGTGCTGATGGAGGAAGACCCCTTCGCGGTCGTCGAGTCGATGACGATCGCGGCGTACGCGACCGGCGCCGAAGCCGGTTACCTCTACGTCCGGGGCGAATACCCGCTCGCCACCCGGAGGCTCCAGGCCGCCATCGACCAGGCAACTGCCCGTAGCTTGCTGGGCCCCGACGTGATGGGCGCCGGATTCCGGTTCGAGATCGAGATCCGTAGAGGCGCCGGCGCCTACATCTGCGGAGAGGAGACGGCGCTGTTCAACTCCATCGAGGGCTTCCGCGGCGAGCCGCGTCAGAAGCCTCCGTTCCCCACCGAGGCCGGCCTGTTCGGCAAGCCCACGACGGTCAACAACGTCGAGACGCTGGTGAACGTCCTCGGCATCGTGCTCGAGGGCGGCGCGGCCTACGCGGCCACCGGCACCTCCGGCTCGACGGGAACCAAGCTCTTCTGCGTGTCCGGGGCCGTCGCCGCCCCCGGGCTCTACGAGGTCGAGTTCGGAACGACGCTCGGCGACCTGCTGGAACGCGCAGGCGGCGCCCCAGGCGGGATCCAGGCCGTTCTCCTGGGCGGCGCCGCCGGCTCCTTCGTCGGGCCCGACCGGCTCGACGTGCCGCTCACCTTCGAAGGGTTGCGAGACATCGGGGCCGCGCTCGGCTCCGGTGTCGTGATGGTGTTCGCGCCCGGGACCGACATGGGTCGGATCGTCCGCCGGATCGCCGCCTTCTTCCGCGACGAGTCCTGCGGACAGTGCGTGCCGTGCCGGGTGGGCACGGTCCGCCAGGAGGAGGCGCTGGCCCGCTACCTGTCGGCCGACGGCGACGGCGCCGCGGCGCGTGCCCTCATCGACGAGATCGCCGCGGTGATGCGCGACGCCTCGATCTGCGGCCTGGGCCAGACCGCCGCCGGGGCCGTGCAATCGGCGCTCCGGCTGGGCCTGCTCGACGGAGCGGCCCCATGAGCATGCCCGTGCCGCTCGGACTGCCCCGGAGGACGGTCGAGCTGACGATCGACGGCGAGGCGGCCGTCGTGCTCGAAGGCGAGACGATCCTCGACGCCTGCCGGGCCCGCGGGATCGACACGCCGACGTTGTGCTACGCCGACAACCTCACGCCGGTCAACGCGTGCCGGGCGTGCGTGGTCGAGGTCGACGGCTCCCGGGCGCTCGTGCCTGCCTGCTCCCGCGCTGCCGAGCCCGGCATGGCGGTCTCGACCGACACCGAGCGGGTTCGCCACAGCCGGCGCCTCGTGCTGGAGTTCCTCGCGTCGTCGGTTGATCTGTCCCGCGCCGACGGCCGGCTCGCCGAATGGATGGAGCGCTACCGGGCCGACCTCGGCCGCTACGGACCTCCGGCGCCCGACGGCGGCCACGGCCGCGACACCGCCCATCCCGGCCACCACGAGGCGCCCGACGGCGCCACGGCCGCGACCGTGACCCAGCCGCCGAAGGTCCACGACGACCTGTATGTGCGCGACTACGCCCGCTGCATCCTCTGCTACAAGTGCGTGGAGGCATGCGGCGAGGACGCCCAGAACACCTTCGCGATCGCGGTCGCCGGACGGGGTTTCGACGCCGCCATCTCCACCGAGTTCGACGTGGTGCTCACCGAGTCCGCGTGCGTGTACTGCGGCAACTGCATCGGCGTGTGCCCGACCGGGGCCCTGATCTTCAAGACCGAGTTCGACATGCGGGCGGCCGGCACCTGGGACGCGCAGAGGCAAACGGTCACCCGCACGATCTGCCCCTACTGCGGGGTGGGGTGCAACCTGGAGCTGCACGTGCAGGACAATGCCATCGTGAAGGTGACGTCGCCGGACGACCACGACGTGACGGCAGGGCACCTGTGCATCAAAGGCCGCTTCGGCTGGCAGCACGTCCACGGCTGACCTTCATGCAGGCCGGCGCGTGATGCGCCGGGCTTCATGCAGGCCGGCGCGTGATGCGCCGGGCGGGGGCTGCGATCGGCATGGCCGATCATCCGGGGCGGCGTGCGAACATGGGGGCGTGATCACGCCGCGCTCCTTCGTGGCTGCGGTGCGCCGCCGCCTCGCTCCGGGCACGGCCGACCGAGACGACCGGTATGCCGGCGCCTGGGACGCCTACGTCGAGGCGTCGACCGGCGATGGCTGGCCGGGCGACGACTGGGGCGATCCGGAGTTGTGGCGAGCATGGTTCGACACGATCCTCGCCCCGGCCGGCGCCTCGGAGTGGGAGCGGGCGGTCGAGATCGGCCAGGGCACCGGCAAGTACACGGCGATGGTGCTCGACGCCGGATGCCGGGAAGTGCTTGCCTGCGACGTGTCGCAGCGGTTCCTCGACCTGTGCGCCCAGCGCCTCGCCGGTCCGGTCGCCGCCGCCCGCCTCCACCTCCACCGCATCGACTCGGCCAACCCGCGGGCGATCCAGGAGGCGTGCGCAGCTCACGGATGGACCGGGGCCGTGGACGCCGTGTTCTCGATCGACACGATGGTCCACGTCGATTTCAACCTCGTCGCCGGCTATCTGCTCGCCGGCACCGAGGTGCTGCGGTCCGGAGGGACGTTCGCCATGACGTTCGCCGACGGGACCTCGGAGGGCGGCTTCCGCAAGATGCTCGGCGAGCTGGACGGGGTCATCGCGGCGGAGTCGGACCCCGCCTCGCTGTGCTTCCGGTGGGTCACCCCCGAATTGGTCGCGGTGACGGCCGAGCGCATGGGCTACGAGATCATCCGCTGCGGACCGGACCCCCACCACGGACGCGACGGGATCCTCATCGCCCGCTTCGCCGATCCCGAGCGGGCATTGGCCGCCCAGGCCTCACGCGGCTGAATCCGCGAGCCTCGCGAACGAGTCGACCACGGCCCGGGTCAGGGTCGGTCGGCGCAGCCACAGCAGCGTGGCGTGCCCCTCCGGGGTCCAGCGCAGCTCCGAACCTTTCCAGTGGCGGTGGAGCGCTTCCACCGCCTCGGTCGGGATGTAGCCGTCGCCCCGCCCGGCGACGATCACCGCCGCTGCGGCGTGAGGGGGTGGCGGGAAGTTGAGCACCGAGATGCTGCTCAGCGCATCGTGCAGCTGCTGCTCGGGGTCGCCTCCGTCGGCCAGCGCGTCCCAGTCGATTCCGGCCCTGATGAGGCCACCGAGGAACGTCGGCTCGGGCGAGTGGGCGGCTGCCGCCACCGACGTCGCGACCGGGAAGCGGACCGTCGCCGACACGAACGCACCGAGGTTGCCGCCCATGCTGTAGCCGGCGACGCCGACCGGTACCCGGCCGCTCCTGCCGAACGGCGCGAGGCCGTCACGGTGCAGGTTCGTCAGCACCGCCCTCGCTTCGAGCACGGCCGCCCGCCCCATCACGAAGAAGTCGGACACGGACGCAATGGGATGGCGGCCGTCGCCGTGCGGGCGGCGGGCGCCGAAGTAGGGCGTCGCCATCATCACCGAGCCGATGCCCACCGACGCGAGCCGCCTGGCCAGTGGACGCCTACCACCGAAGCCGTTGTCGTTCCAGGCTCCCATCTGAACGACGAGGCCGCGGCACTCCCCTCCCGGCAGAACCGCCTCCAGGGAGGACCACTCCACGCCCGGCGGGAGGTCCTCCACGGGGCTCGCGTAGTCGCCGCTGTGGACGGTGAAGCCGTTCCAGGGGGTGGCGGGACTCCATCGGACGTGGACGTCGATGTCGTCGGGATGCCGGTCGGCTAGGGCGATGTAGCGCTCGATGAGATCACGGTCTCCCCATCCGTCCTGGAAGAAGCGGTTCCCGGGCCGCCCCACCACGGCCACTCCTGCGAGCCGGTCGAGCCAGTGCATGGTCCGAGGCTACGTCGGAGTCTCAGATGACGTCGTCCGCATCGGGTTCCTCGTCGCCGGCGCCGGCGGGCACCGGCTCGTCGACGGCGATCTCGCGGCGGGGGCGGGTGAACCAGGCGAACCCGCCTCCGCCCAACAGCAGCAGTCCCCCGATCAGGAACGCGCTGTTCGGCAGCGTGCTGCGGAACAGCGTGAGCCTCCCGCCGTCGTCCTTGGCGTCGTCCACGGCCTCAGCCAGCGTCTCCGCCGACGAGGTGTAGTTGAGGTCGTACACGGCCGTGATCGGCACCGGCGCCGGCAGGAAGTCGATCTCGAGCACCGCCTCCCTGAGGTCGTGGCGTTCGACGTCGACGAGGATGCCGGTGGTCGGGTCCACCCAGAATCTCGCCTCGAACGAGTACGTGTATCGGAGCGGCAACGGGTCGGGCAGAGCCGGCAGCACCAGCGGCAGGTTGGCCGCCACCTCCGGCGGCAGCTCGATCACCTCGGCGAGTGCCGCGATGAGGTCCTTGGGCACCGCGCTCGGGAAGTTGGCGAGCGTGGCCGGGTCGACGATGAGCTGCGGCTCGGCGCTCGCCTCGAAGACGTATGTGTTGATGCCGCCCCGCTCCTCCTCGCCGGCGTAGCGGAGCGTGACCGGCATGCGGGGGTCGCCGTTCCAGCCCGGGTAGTCGCGCGGCTCGGTATCGATGGGCCACCCCACGACCAGCCCGGAGCGCTCGCCGAACACGCGCTCGTCGTCCGTGAAGTTGGGCACGTGCTCCATCGTCTTGCGGTCGATCGTGTACCAGTCGTCGGAGCCGATGATCACCTGGCCGGTGGGGCCGATGATCTCGGCCTTGCTGCGCACCAGCGCCTGGTCGCCGCTCACCTCCTCGGTGGTCACCCGCCGCTCGATCGACACGGGCACCCCGGTGAGGAAGGCGTTGGCGACGTCGAAGCTGGCGAGCGCTTCCGGATTCACGATGTCCAGAGTGCCGGTGTAGACGCGCGTCGTGTCGACGTCGTCGGGGAACTGCGCCTGGCCGGGAACGACGGCGAAGCGGAGAATGGCCCCGGCGGCGACCAGCACGAGGCCGACCACGGCGGCGATCGCGGCGAGCTTCCTGGTTGTCATGATCTGATTCCCTCCGGCGGGGTGAGCGACGCCGGGATGGTAGGCCGCAGGCGGCGCTAGCCCGGCCGGAGCCGGCCTACGCTGGGCCGATGGGAACCGCGGGACTGCTCGGCGTCGTCCTGGCCGGTGGCGCCGCCCGCCGCATGGGCGCCGACAAGGCCCTCGTGGCGGTCGGCGGCACGCCCATGATCGCACGGGTCACGGCCGCCCTCGCCACGGTCACTCCTGAGGTGATCGTGTCGGGGAGGGCGGAGGGCTGGGGCGGGTATCCGGGCCTGGCCGACGATCGCCCGGCGCGGCGCGGGCCGCTGGCCGGCCTCGCGACCGCGCTCGGCGCTTCCGGCGGCCGCCCGGTGCTGCTGGTGGCCGTCGACCAGCCTCTGGTACGGGCCGCGACGCTCCGGGCGCTCGCCTCCCGGGCGGCGCCCGACCGGGCCGTGCTGCCCGTGGACGGCGGCGCCCGCCAGGTCACCTGCGCCGTGTACCCGGGGGCGTGGGCAGCGGAGGCGGCCGCGGAGGACGAGGCTGGCGGCTCGATCCAGTCCCTCCTCGACCGGATGCCGTGCGTCGAGATCGCGCCCGCCGAGTGGCGGGCCTGGGGCGAGGACGGGCGCTCGTGGCTCAGCGTGGACGCCGCCGCCGACGTCGCCCGGGCGGAAGCGCTCCTGGCCGGGGCCTGAGCGGCGGCCCCGTTACGCTGCGCCCGGCAATGACCGCAGCCGTTCCCGCCCGCGTCGTCCGGATCCGGTCGAGTGGCCGCGCCGAGGCCGATGACCTCGTCGTAGCCGAGGCGCCACTCGAGATCAGGCTCGGCAACGTGCCGATCGCAGTCCTGATGCGAACCCCCGGGCACGACGCCGACCTGGTCCTCGGCTTTGCGCTCACGGAGGGCATCGTCCTGCGCCCTGCGGAGGTGGCGGAGGTGCGGCCCCTGCCCGACCCGGAGGGCAATCGCTGGGAGCTGGTGCCGGCGCCCGGCCTCTCCATCGACCCCGAGCAGTTTCGCCGCAACCTGTACACGACGTCCTCGTGCGGCGTGTGCGGGAAGGCGTCCATCGACGCCGTCCGCGTTGCGGCGCCGCCCCCGCCGCCGGGCCCCGTGCTCGATCCGGAGACCATCCGGGCGTTGCCCGCCGCGATGCGAGCCGGGCAGCAAGCCTTCGACGCCACCGGCGGGCTCCATGCCGCCACCGTGTTCGATCCGGCCGGGGAGCTGCTGGTGCTGCGGGAGGACGTCGGGCGGCACAACGCCGTGGACAAGGCCGTCGGTGCGCTCGCCCGTGACGGCTGGCCACCGGGCGAGAGCATGCTGATGGTGTCGGGCCGGGTCTCGTTCGAGATCGTTCAGAAGGCGGCCGTGGCCGGCATCCCGGTGGTGTGCGGGGTGTCGGCGGCGTCGTCATTGGCCGTGGAGCTGGCCGGCGAGCTGGGCCTGACCGTCATCGGGTTCCTGCGCGGCGATTCCTTCAACGTCTACTCGGGCGCAGGCCGGATCGCCTGATCGCCGGAGCGGCTCAGCCGGTGCCGAAGCCGATCGAGCGCTGGGCGTCCGGCTCGAACTCGATGTACACGACCGCAGACACGACGACGCCGTGCCGCTTGCCGTCGGACTCCGTCACCCACAGCAGGTGGTCGCCGTCGGCCACCGCCTTTTCGTAGGCGGCGGCCACGGCCTCGGCGTCATCGACCTCGAGGTCCAGCTCCCGGGCTGCGTTGGCCACCCCGATTCTCACCCGCACCGTTCAGGACTCCTTGATCGGCACCCGGGAATCGTAGCTGCGGGGGAGCTCATCTGATGACCAGCTCGGGATGGGTGCGCTGGCGGGGGAGATGGGCGGAGATGGCGGACGCGATCCCGCGGAACGCCTGGGCGGGCTCCGACTCCGGCTCCGCCACCACCACCGGCCGTCCGGCGTCGGCGCCTTCCCGCATCTCGATGAGCAGCGGCACCTGTCCGAGCAGCGGCACGCCGAGGTCGGCAGCCAACGCCGCGCCGCCGCCCTCGCCGAAGATCGGGTAGCGCTTGCCGTCGTCCCCGGTGAACCACGACATGTTCTCGACGATGCCGAGCACCTCCTGGTTGACCTTCTCGGCCATCAGCGCGGCCCGCTTGGCGACCCGCTGGGCGGTGAGCTGGGGCGTGGTCACGATCACCGCCTGGGACCGCGGCAGGAACTGCGAGATCGAGATGGCCACGTCGCCGGTGCCCGGCGGCATGTCGAGCAGCAGGAAGTCGGGGTCGTCCCAGTAGACGTCGGCGAGGAACTGCTCGAGCGCCTTGTGGAGCATCGGGCCGCGCCAGATCAC
>CAYGCW010000084.1:0-9159 GCA_964348465.1 uncultured Acidimicrobiia bacterium
GCCTACGGGTACGCGGTCGCCGGCGAGGCCATCGGCCGCATCGTGCTCGCCGGGGTGATCCTGGCCTTCACCGCCACCGCCCTCTCATTGTCGCTGGCGCTGGTGGCGGCGCCCCTGGCGATCCTGGCGGTCGGGCCCTTCCGGCGGGGTCACCCGGCCGGCGCCGAGGCCGCCCCCGACGACGCCTCCACCGGCGGGTTCCTGGCAGGCATGCTGGTGACGACGACCGCGTCGCAGACGATCCTCGCCGCCGGCCCGCTGGTCGTCGACGCCCTGGGCGCCACGGAGGCGGCGATCACCACGTTCTTCGTCACGTTCACGCTGTTCCGCGGCCCGCTGACCGCCTCCTACAACCTGCTGGCGAGGGTCTTGCCCTGGTTCACGACCTCGTCGGCGCGGGGAGAGGACCCGCGGATGGCGCGCTGGACGCTGCTCACGGGGCTGGGCGCCACGCTCGTCGCAGGGGCGACGGCTGCCGGGGCGGCTTGGCTCGGGCCGGCAGTCGTGAACCTCCTGTTCGGCGTGCGGCCTTCGGCAGAGCTGGCGGCGCTGGCGGCCGGAGGCGTGGTCTTCGGTGCGATGGCGCTGTTCCTCGGCCAGGTCCTGGTGGGCCGGGGCACGACCGCGGTGCTGGCGGCGATCTGGGTGGCGGCGCTGGCGGTGGCTGCGTTCGTGCTCTTCGCCGTCGACGCCTCGCCCTCCATCAGGACCGGCTGGGCGTTCGTCGCCGGGGAAGCGGCTGCCATGGCGGGCACGGTCGCCGCCGTGATGCGCCCCCACCGCCCGGCGTGAAGGACCACCCGGCCGAGCGCCCGGCCGCCCCGGCCCACGCACAGACCAAGACGAGCCGGCCTTCAAGTGCGGTGAGGTCACGGCCGAAAGGTAGGGAGTGGAGGAGAGACCCCGCGGCCTGAGCTGCCATGCCCGCCGCTCGATCGTCATCGCCGTGCTGGTGATGGCGGCCGGTGCGGCGGTCCCCGCCGCCACCGCGGCCGAGCACAACGCCGGTGGCTGGCCGGTGTACCCGCTCGTGTTCCCGGTTGCCGGCGACCACTACTACTCCGACACATGGGGCGCGCCTCGCTCCGGCAGCCGCACCCACGAGGGCACGGACATCATGGCCGACAAGATGGTGCCGATCGTCGCCGCCGCCGATGGCACCGTCGGCTGGATGCACGACGAGCAAGGCGGCCGCTGCTGCGCCATGGAGCTGGACCACGACGACGGCTGGTCGTCGTGGTACATCCACATGAACAACGACACGCCCGGGACCGACGACGGCCTCGGGTGGGGATTCGCGGACGGCATCACCACCGGCGCCCACGTCACGGCGGGCCAGCTGATCGGGTGGGTGGGCGACAGCGGCAACGCCGAGTGGACCGCCCCCCATCTCCACTTCGAGTTGCACCAGCCGGACGGCCGCAAGATCAACCCGTATCCCAGCCTGCGCGAGGCGCAAGACGCCGGGCCGAGCGTGCCGCCACCCGAGCCTCCCCCACCGCCCGAGCCCGCCGGGGCGGAGCCGGTGTGCGTAGGGCCCGAGGAATGCGACGGCATCGCCCTGGTGGCGGCCGACGGTCGCTACCACCTCTGGGAGTCGGTGGACGCCGCCGCAGCCGCCAAGCCCTTCTACTACGGCGACCCCGGGGACGTGCCGCTCATGGGCGACTGGGACTGCGACGGGGTCCGCACGCCGGCCATGTACCGGCCGTCGAACGGCTTCATGTACCTGCGAAACTCCAACACGGCCGGCGTGGCCGACATCGACTACTTCTACGGCGACCCGAGCGACATCCCGATCGCCGGCGACTTCGACGGAGACGGCTGCGACACGCTGGCCATCTACCGTGCCGACGAGGGGCGGGTCTACGTCAAGAACTCGCTCGGGACCGGCATCGCCGACCAGACGTTCTACTTCGGCAACCCGGGCGACAAGCCGTTCGTCGGGGATTTCGACGGCGATGGCATCGACACGGTCGGCCTGCACCGGGAATCAACCGGCTTCGTGTACTTCCGGAACAGCAACGAAGCCGGGCCGGCCGACTTCGAATTCTTCTACGGCGACCCCGGCGACAAGATCCTGGCAGGCGACTGGGACGGCGACGGCGCCGACACCGTCGCCATCTACCGCCCCTCGACCGGCACGGTCTACTACCGGCTCTCGAACACCGCCGGGGTGGCGGACCACCAGCAGTCCCTGGGCGACTTCGCGGCTGCGTTGGTCGCCACCGGTGGCCCCCCGCCGCCTCCCGAGCCGGCCGCCACGCCCGACCCGGTCCTCGCCGCCGCCGGCGACATCGCCGACTGCGAGAGCGCCGGCGCCGCGGCCACCGCCGCCCTGCTCGACGGGCTCTTCGCCGAGGGGGTGGAGGGCGTCGTGGCGCCGCTCGGGGACCTCGCGTACCCCGATGGCACCTCCTCACAATTCGCCGACTGCTACGCGCCGACCTGGGGCCGCTACCAGGAGCGCACCCGCCCCACCCCCGGCAACCACGAGTACCACCCTCCCGGAGCCGCCGCCTACGCCGAGTTCGTCGGCGCCGCCGCCGGCGACCCGGCCGCCGGCTACTACAGCTACGACATGGGCGAGTGGCACGTCGTGGTCCTCAACAGCAACTGCGCCGAGGTCGGGGGCTGCGAAGAGGGGTCGCCGCAGCATCTCTGGCTTCGGGACGACCTGGCCGCCTCCGACGCCGCGTGCACCGTCGCTTACATGCACGCGCCCCGCTTCTCATCCGGCCCCCACGGGGGCGATGCCGCCTTGACACCGCTGTGGGAAGAGCTGCGGGCCGAAGGCGTGGAGGCGGTGCTGGGCGGCCATGACCACATCTACGAGCGGTTCGCGCCGCAGGACCCGTACGGCAACGCCGACGCCGGAGGGATCCGCCAGTTCGTCGCCGGCACCGGCGGCCGCAGCCACTACGAGGCCGGGCCCGCGGCCGCCAACAGCGAACTGGTCGTCGACGACGCGTTCGGCGTGCTCGTCCTCGTGCTGGCTGCAGATCACTATCACTGGGAGTTCGTGGCGACGAGCGGAGACGTCCTCGACTCGGGCGAGGCCGGCTGCTCGTAGAGCCGTCCCCGCCCGGGCCCCCGCCCCCGCCGCCGATCCGCTCCCCGGGCCGGGCGCGGGCCCGCCGGTAGACTCGCCCGGTGAACCCCGACCGCCTCCTCAACCGCAGCTTCGTGCTGGTCTGGATCGCCAGCCTGACGATGGGGTTGTCGTGGACGCTGTTCATCCACTTCCCCGGGTTCCTGCAGGACATCGGAGCCAGCGAGGTCGAGATAGGCCTGATCTTCGGCATCGCGGCGTTGGCGTCGGTGCTGGTCCGCCCGGCGGTGGGGAGGGCGATGGACCTCCACGGCCGGCGCCGGGTCATCATCGGCGGCAGCCTCCTCAACGCCGGGGCGATCGCCCTCTACCTGACGGTGGCGTCGGTGGACGCCTGGGCGTACACGGTGCGGGTGCTGCACGGCCTGGCGACGGCGATGCTCTTCACCTCGCTGTTCACGTATGCCGCCGACTTCGTGCCGGCGTCCCGCCGCACGCAGGGTCTGGCGCTGTTCGGGGTGGCGGGGATGCTGCCGATCGCGCTGGGGGGGATCCTCGGCGACATCATCCTGGCGGCCGCCGACTTCGAGGCGCTGTTCGTCGCAGCACTCGGCTTCGCGGCCTTGTCGCTGGCGGCGGCGCTGCCGCTGCGCGACGCCGTAGCCGACGCCGGCGAAGCCCGGCGCCGCGGATTCGTAGCGGCCGTACTCCAGCCCGACCTCCTGCCGTTGTGGCTGATCACGCTGGTGTTCTCCACGGCGCTGACGGCCTACTTCACCTTCCTCAAGACGTACGTGAACGAGGTCGGCTTCGGGTCGGTGGGTCTGTTCTTCGGGTTCTACGCCGGGGTCGCCATAGCCGAGCGAGTCATCGCCGGGTGGCTTCCCGACCGCGTGGGCCCGAAGAAGGTGCTCTTCCCGTCGCTGGCGGCGTTCGCGGCCGGGTTCGTGGTGCTGGCGGCCGCCGGGTCGCCCGCCGCCATCGCCCTGGCCGGGGCGATGTGCGGCGCCGGTCACGGATACGCGTTCCCGATCCTCTACGGAATGGTGATCACCAGGGCCCGCCTCACCGAGCGGGGCTCGGCGATGGCGATGTACACGGCCCTGTTCGACATCGGCGCGCTGGTGGGCGGGCCGCTGTTCGGCCTCGTCATCGGCATCGGGTCCTACGGCGCCATGTGGCTGGCCGCCGGGGCCTCGGTCGTGGTGGGCGCTACGGTCTTCGCCATGTGGGACCGCGCCACCGAGCCGGCCCTCGTACTGGAGCCGGAGACCGCATGACCGAGACCCTCGTGGTCGTACCTGCCCACGACGAGGAGGCAACCGTCGGCAGAGTGGTGGAAGGCCTGCGCCGCCACGGCCTCGACGTGGTGGTGGTCGACGACGGGTCGACCGACGGCACCGCCGCCGCCGCCCGGGCCGCCGGCGCCCGCGTGCTCTCGCTGCCCGTCAACGTCGGGGTGGGCGGTGCGCTGCGCACCGGGTTCACCTACGCCGTGCGCCGCGGGTACCGGCGGGTGGTTCAGGTCGACGCCGACCTCCAGCACGACCCCGATGCCGTCCCCGGGCTGCTGTCCGCTGCAGACGCCGACCTCGTCGTCGGGTCCCGCTTCGCCGGCGGCTATCGGGTGGGGCGGCTGCGGCGGCTGCCGATGCGGCTGCTGGCGGCGGTGGTCAGCCGCCGGGTCGGCGTCCGGTTCGACGACGTGACCTCCGGGTTCCGGGTGGTCCGCGAGCCGCTGCTGTCGCGTTTCGCCGACGAATACCCGACCGAGTACCTCGGGGACACCGTGGAGGCGATCCTCGCCGCCCGCGCCGCCGGGGCGACGGTGGCGCAGGTCCCGGTGCGAATGGGGCCGCGGGCGGGTGGCGCGGCCACCTCCAACCTCCATGCCGCCGGGCACCTGCTGCGGGTGCTGCTGGCGATCGTCGTGCGGCCCCGGCGCCGGAGAAGGGTGGCGGTGTGACGACCAGGGCCCAGCTGTTCGTGCTCGCGATTGCGGTGCTGGCGTTCCTGGCGATCCTGTGGCTGGTGCGGCGCGGCAGCCTCAAGGAGCGTTTCGCGCTGCTGTGGCTCGGTATCGGCGGCGGCCTGTTCGCGCTCGTGGCGGTGCGGCCCTGGCTCGACCGGCTCTCCGAGTCGCTCGGCATCCGGTCCGGCACGACCACCCTGTTCCTGGCGGCGATCCTGTTCCTGCTGGGCCTGATTCTCCACCTGTCGGTGATCATCTCGAACCTCGAGGAGAAGGTGCGGGACCTGGCCGAGGCGGTGGCGCTCGACCGGGCCGAGCGTGACGAGGCGGCCGGCACCGGCGACGGCTAGAGCCGCGGCCGCAGCAGTCGATAGAGCGGAGTCGTGAGCGCCGCCAGCAGCCGGACGACGGCCGCGCTCGCCACCAGCTGCTCGAACGGAAGGGCGGTCGCGGCCGTAGCGAGCCAGGTCTCGTCGCCTCGGCGGCGAGATGCCTGGAACCGCTGCCGGGCAGACTCCTCGGCGCCATCGTCCCGCCGGGCCCGGCGCGCCCTCCAGCGGGCTTCGAGGTGACGGCGCCCCTTCAGCAGCGCAAAGGCCCACGTCGCCATGGCGGTGAGTGCCAGTGCCGGCCGCAGGCGGCGGTAGGTCGCCGGCGTGGCGACCTTGCGGAGCAGGGCCGGGCGGTTGCGCTCCAGCCACTCCAGCTTGAAAGGGGTGATCGCCGGGTCGGAATGGTGGACGACGACGGCGTCGGCGGCGCACAGCACCTCGTGCCCGGCATCCCGCGCCCTGATCGCCAGGTCCACGTCCTCCAGGTACATGAAGAACCCCGTGTCGAAGCCGCCCAGGCGCGCCAGCACGTCACGGCGGGCCAGGAGGGCGGTCCCCGACGGCAGCGGCACCGGGAACGTGCCCGTGTGCCGCGCCGGGTCGTCGCCCGCCGCCCGGCGGGACGTGATCCCGGTGTAGTGCATCTCCAGCCCGCAGGCGTAGACACGTCCTGCGGCGTCGATGATCTTCGGCGTGATCACGGCGTCCGGGTGTGGGGCGGCCGCCGCCAGGAGGGCGTCGAGGGCGCCGTCGGTCAGCTCGGTGTCGGGGTTGAGGACGAGCACCCACTCGCCCCGGGCCGCCCCCAGGCCCAGGTTGTTGCCGCCTGCGTAGCCGAGGTTCTCACCGGCGGCGACCACTCGAACGGCGGGGTGCTCCGCGGCCAGCCACGCCGCGACCCCGTCGGCGCCGTGGTTGTCGACCACCAGCACCTCGTGGTCGCCCGGAGGGATCGTGGGCAGGAGGCGGTCGAGGTCGGTGCGGCTCTCGTACGAGACCGCCAGAATCGTCAGCACCGGGGCGCTCATGCGGCGTCGCCGAGCAGGGCCGCGCTCACCGCGGGCAACCCGGTGCCCGCCACCTGGTCGAGCATCTCGCTCATCAGCGCGAACTCGTACCCGGCGTCGCGCGCCCGGTCGACGAGCCGCTGGAGCAGCGGGAACACCCGATCCTGGTTGCGCAGCAGCGCGTACCGCCTCCAGTCCCGGCGGCTGAGCGACGTCACCGGCGAGGTCGCGAAGAAGTCGTAGAGGTGGGAGTCGAACACCAGCAGCTCGGGCATGCCGAGGGTGCGGAACATGCCGGCGTATGCCGGCCAACCGAGCAGCTTCAGGAAGCTGAGCGACAGCACGATGCGAACCTTCGGGACGACGGCGAACGGCAGCTCCACGAGCCCGGGGTGCTCCGCGAACGCGAACGGCGCGTCGGGCAGGGAGCGGAAGTCGTAGCCGAGCTCGGGGCGCCAGGCGGGGAAGACGCTGGAGTCGTACTCGAAGCCGGCCGCGGCGAGACGGGCGATGCCCCCGGGGGTGATGATCCCGCTCGGCGCCCGGTAGCCGCGGGGCCGGCGGCCGAAGTACTCGCCGAACGCCTCCACGCCGAGTCGGATCTCACGGGCGCTGTCCGGCTCCTCGTTGCGGTGAGAGTAGGAGTGCAGCGCGAACTCGGCGCCGAGCGGCTCGAAGCGCTCCCCCACGGGGAGGTCGCCGGAGAGCATCTTGCCGGCGACGAAGACGGTGGGCCGGATGCCGTTGGCGGCGAGGAATCCGGTGACGGCGTCCATGCGATCGTCGTCGCGAAGCACCTCGTGGCGGTCGTCCGAGAGGAAGTCGGGCTCGAGGTCGATCGTGAAGCAGAAGAGCCGGCCCATCAGAAGAACTTCCGACCCAGCGCCCGGAAGCGGCGGGACGCCTCCCTGGTGGGCCACGAGTGGTAGCTGCCGGCCGCGAGGTCGTTGGGGGCGGTCTCGACCGGACCGGCCTCGTAGCGGTCGGCGGCCTCTGCGACCAGGGCGGCTCCGGCGACCATCGCCTTCAGGTACAGGTCGTGGAGGCTGGCGTCGCCGACGGGGATCGGCTGCTGGCCGACGATGCCGCCGGCGTCGAGAGCGGCGCTCATCTCGTGGAGGGTGACGCCCACCGTGTCCTCGCCGCCGGCGAGCGCCCAGAACAGCCCGTCGAGACCCCGATAGGCGGGGAGCAGGGACGAATGGAGGTTCACGGCCGCCACCTGCGGGACGGCCAGGAGAGCACGCCCGAAGCGCTGGGTCGCGGCCACCGACAGCAGCAGGTCGGGCGCCAGGCCGGCGACGCGCCCGACGTAGCCGGGATCGTTGACGTCGCCGGTCTGGAGCAGCGGGATACCCCGCTCGTCGGCCAGCCGCCGCACCGAGTGCCGGGCGCCGACCCGGCCGGAGAGCAGGCCGAGCAGACGCGCGGCGACGAACCGCACCCCGGCCCTGGCGAAGTCGACGGGCCCGTACATGCGCAGCCGCATCCGTACCACGCCCCAGAACCCCAGCGCGCCGCCCGGGTCGAGGGCGGTGACCCCGACCACCTCGTGGCCGGACCCGAGCGCGGCGAGGATGCGGCCCACGTACCGCGGGGCGTAGACCGGCTCGTCCTGAGTGATGAGGAAGAGTCGCACGCTCCTGGGCTCCGGCGACGGCAGCGACGCCGCCGATCCTAGGCCAGGACGGGGACCCCGCCCCTACCCCCAGAAGCCGGCCACCGGGCTCATGTGGCCGGCGCCCAGCTCGACCGAGAGGTTCGCCGCGGACTGGGTGAACGTGTCCCGCAGGTAGAAGGTACGTTGCGAAGGGCGGAACACGCCGACCGTGTCGACGCCGTCGCCGTCCCAGTCCCCGGCGATGACCTCGTCTTCGGCGATCGCCCCCGAGTACACCCACTCGAAGTCGACCTCCGCTTCGGTCGCCGAGTTGGTCAGGTAGATGGTCTTGTTCGAAGGGCGGTACACCCCGAAGGTGTCGACGCCGTCGCCGTCCCAGTCGCCGGCGAGCGGCACATCGCCGGCCCGGCCGAACGCGGCGGACATGTCCCCGATCCCCTGCGTGTTGCTGTTCCTCAGATAGAAGCGGCCCTCCGACGGCCGGAAGATGCCGACCGTTTCGCAGCCGTTGCCGTTCCAGTCGCCGGCCACCGGCAGGTCGCCGGGGTTGCCGTAGTAGATGTTGACGTCGGCGACCCCCTGGGTGTTGCGGTTCCGCAGGAAGAGGAACCCGGTGCTCACCCGGTACAGGCCCAGCGTCGTGACTCCGTCGCAGTCCCAGTCACCGGCATAAGGGATGTCCTTGGGGTTTCCGTAGTAGAAGTCGAGCTGCGCGGCGTCGGGGCGGTGCAGGGTGAAGATGCCGGTGCGGGGATCGTGGACGCCCACCGACTCCGGCTGCGGCTCGTGCGGGCCCGGCGGCTCGATCGGCGGCGGAGGCGGCGGGGGCGGTGGCGGCTCGCTGTCGTGGCCCTCCACCGTGATTTTGGCGATCTGGGGCGACTTGAGGCCGAGCTTGCTGCGCAAGAAGCGGGCGTCGATGACCTTGTCGGGGCTGCCGTGGAAGCGCACCTTGGCGGCGGCGCCCGACGGCGAGCGCTCCTCGATCGTGACGTTGGTCACCGACGACATGCCTACCCGGGCGGCGATCTGGCCCAGCGTCAGCTCCCTGGTCCAGCGGGCGTTGCCGTTGATGCTGGGATCGGCGCTCCACGGGTCCGGAACGCTGCGGAGGTACGGCACCGGCGTGCCGCCGAAGCCGATCTCGTTGGGCTCGGTGGCCCCGAACGTCGACG
>CAYGCW010000085.1:0-1021 GCA_964348465.1 uncultured Acidimicrobiia bacterium
GTCGTCGACGACCACGTCCAGCACGACGACGACGGCGGCCGGGGACGGCGGCGGAGACGGCGGCTAGGCCGCGGGCCTACTCCTCGCCGGGCGGGTCGGCCGCGTCGGTGGGTTCGCCGCCACGGGCGTCCCGGTAGAACACGAAGAAGTCCTGCAACACCTGCGAGGCGGCCGCCAGCGCTTCGGGGGGCCAGCCCCCACCCCGGCGCACGGTGGCGGCGTTGGACTGCACGAACACGTGCCCGACCGCATCGTCGGCGGCAAACAGCCGGCGAGCCAGCTCGGCCCCGTAACCGTCGCCCGCCGCGGCATCGTCGGCCGAGCCGAACCCGGCTCCGTCCTGGCCGGTGAGGCTGCGATTCGTGTCGAAGATCGCCACGTCGCCCACCACCTTGGCGTCCACCGTGATCGGTTGTCCCACCGCGCCTCCGTTGTCGCTTGTCGGGCGAGACTCTACCGCTGGCCGCTGGGAACGCCCGCTGCACCGGAACCGAGCACGTGCAGCTTGATGAGGTTGGTGGACGCCGCCTGGTTGGGCGGGATGCCGGCCACCATCGCCACGCCGTCGCCCTGATCCGCCAGCTTCAGCTCCAGGATGCGCCGCTCCGCCTCCATGATCATGTCGTCGGTGGAGTCCAGCCGGCGGATCATCAACGGCATCACGCCCCAGTAGAGCGCCATCTGGCGGTAGGTCTCGGGCTTGGGCGTGAACGTGACGATGCGCGCCTGCGGGCGGTACTTGGAGATGAGCCGGGCCGTCGAGCCGCTCTCGGTGAAGGCCACGATGACCGGCAGGTGCAGGCTGGTGGCGGCCTGCGCGCATGCCCGCGCCACTGCCGATGGGAACGGGGCCTCCCGCTCCAGGAAGTCGACCCCCCGCATCCAGCGCTCCGACGTGGATTCGACCTCGCGGCAGATGATGTCCATCACCTCGACCGCCCGAGCCGGGTGCTTGCCCGCGGCCGTTTCCCCCGACAGCATCACGACGTCGGTGCCGTCGAGCACGGCGTTGGCGACGTCG
>CAYGCW010000085.1:1031-9151 GCA_964348465.1 uncultured Acidimicrobiia bacterium
GGTGCGGTGGTCATCGACTCCAGCATCTCGGTGGCGGTGATGGATATCCGCCCGGCGGCGTTGGTGCGAAACAGGATGTCCTTCTGCACCATCGGCAGCTTCTGCAGGGACATCTCCACCCCGAGGTCGCCACGCGCCACCATCGCGCCGGTCGCCTCGTCGAGGATGTCGTCGAGCGCCCGATAAGCGGCGGCCCGCTCGATCTTGGCGATGACCGGCAGCCCGCCGGCCAGCTTCTTCACCTGGCGGACGTCGTCTCCGGAGGCGACGAACGACGCGGCCACCAGGTCGACGCCCAGCTCTGCGCCGAACTCGAGGTCGCGGCGGTCCTTGTCCGTCACCGGCGGCAGGTCGAGCGGCGTGTCGGGGAAGGCCACGCCCTTGTGATCGCTGAGGCGGCCCCCTTCCACGACCCTGGTCGTGACGCTGTCCCCGCTGCGGTGCTCCACCTCGAGGCGGATCAGCCCGTCTGCGATCAGGACCCGCTGGCCCTCCTCGAGGTCGATGGCGGCATCGAGTCGGTCGACGTACAGCGCCTGTGCCGTGCCTTCGTCGGCTCCGTGCCGGAGTTCCACCAGGCTGCCCTTGGCGAGCTCTACCGCGCCGTTCGGGAACGTGCCGACCCGGATGCGCGGTCCCTGGATGTCCTGGAGCACCGCCACGGCCCGGTCCTGAGCCTCCGCAGCTTCCCGCACCCACTGGACGAACTGTCGATGGGTGCCGTAGCTGCCGTGGGAGAAGTTGAGGCGCGCCACGTCCATCCCCGCCGCGATCAGCGCGGCCACCTTCTCGGGCGAGGCGACCGCCGGGCCCAGGGTGGCGATGATCTTGGTGTTGCGTGGCGTCATCCCGAAACCATAACCAGCCGCGCCCCACTCCGGGCGCCGGTAGGCTCGCCGTCCCATGCCAGGGGCATTGCCGACCGACGCCGCGCCGGAGCACGGGCCCGCCGGGCTCGAGGACCTCGTGGAGCGTTTCGATCACGTGGCGCTGGCGACCTGGGACCTGCGAGGCGCCCTGACGATGGTCGAGCTGCTGGAGGGCCGGTTCCATCGGGGAGGCGTGAGCAGGCGCCGCTTCTACTGGGCGCAGTTCCGGCTACCGGGAGGCGCCAAGCTCGAGGTGCTGCAGCCCGCAGAGCCGGGCGATGAGGAGCACTTCCTCGTCCAGTTTCTCACCACCCGGGGACCGGGCCTCCACCATCTGACCTTCAAGGTGACCGACGTGGCGGCCACGGCGGCCCGCGCCGAGCAGCTCGGGTATCGCGTGGTGGGCCTCGACACGTCCCGAAGGTATTGGAAGGAGGCGTTCCTGTCGCCGCGCTCCGCCCACGGGGTCCTGATTCAGCTCGCCGAGTTCGAAGACCGGCCCGTGCCGCCCGACGTGACGCTCGACTCGGTTCTCGCCGAGATACCCGGCCCGCGGCATTGAGCGTCCTGGTGGCCGTCCCGGTGAAGCCTTTCGGCGTGGCCAAGGCGCGCCTCGGCCCGCGCTGGGATGCGGCCGTCCGCGCCCGCCTCGGCAGGGCGGTGGCCGCCCATACGGTTGCCGCGGCTGCCGATGCCGGTGCGGACCCGCTCGTCGTGACCGGCGACGACGGCGTGGCTCGCTGGGCGCGGCGGCGGGGCTTCGTCGTGCTGCGAGAGGACGGCCCGGGCCTGGACGGCGCGGCGGCCACCGCAGTGCGGGCCGCCGCCGGGCGGGCGTGGGTCTTCGTCCATGCCGATCTGCCGCTGATCACGCCGGCCGACGTGGCGCTGGTGCTCGACGAGCTGGCGAGTGGGGCGACGGTGCTGGCGCCGTCGACCGACGGCGGGACCAACGTGCTCGGCGGGCACACCTCGTCGTTCCCGTTCTCCTACGGCCCGGGCAGCTTCCGCCGTCACCTGCGGCACGGCGCCGTCTCCGGCCCGGTGGCGGTGGTCGTGCGGGTGGCGCTGGCGCTCGACTTGGATCGTCCCGCCGACCTCATGGCGGCGCTGGCGCACCCGTCCGGCGCCTGGCTGGCGCCCCTGGTCGGTGATCACGGAGGGGCCCGGCGGCGGCCGCTCGAGTCCTAGCCTGGCGGCCATGACGACCGACCCTGGCCAGACCGACGTCTACGAAGAGGCGCGTTCCCCGACGGTCCCGGCCCCGCTCGGAGTCCCGGCCCGGGCGCTGGCGGTCGGCGCCCATCCCGACGACGTGGAGTTCGGGGCGGGTGCCACGCTGGCAAGGTGGGCGGCTGCGGGGTGCCGGGTGACCATTGCGGTGGTGACCGACGGGTCCAAGGGCACGTGGGACCGCAGCCTCGACGCCGGCGTGCTGGTGGCCGCCCGGCGCCGCGAGCAGGAGGCCGCCGCCGCCACGCTCGGGGCCACCGGCGTCGTGATGCTCGGCAGGGTCGACGGGGAACTGGAGTACTCCATGGCTCTGCGCGAGGAGCTGTGCGGCGTCATCCGCCGTCACCGCCCCGAGGTGCTGCTGACACACGACCCGTGGCAGCGCTACCAGCTCCACCCCGATCACCGGGTGACCGGGCGGATCGTTCTCGACGGGATGGTTGCGGCCCGCGACCATCTGTTCTACCCGGACCAGGTCGCGGCCGGCCTGGAGCCGCACCGTCCGGCGGCGGTGCTCTTGTGGTCGGCCGACGAGCCCGACCATTGGGAGGATGCCCTTCCCACCCTCGGCGTGAAGATCGCAGCGCTGCTGTGCCACAGCAGCCAGACGGAGTCGACGATGGCGGATGCCGGTCGCGACGAGGAGGCGCGCGCCGCCTTCACCGCCCGCATCGCCGAGTGGGCCCGGCGGGCGGGGGAGCCGGCGGGATTGGAGGCCGGCGAGGCCTTCAAGCGGCTCACGCCCTGACACCGGGCGCCGGCGGGAGGGTGCCGTTAGATTGCGGAGGGGACGCCCACAGGAGACCTCGTCATGACCGTCACCCTGAGCTCTGCCGAGCGAGAGACGTATCGCGCCGTCGCCGACACGCTGCTGCCGCCGCTGCCGGGCAGGCCGGGGACGGTGTGGGCGTCGTCGGCCTCCGACCTCGGCATCCCCGGCCGCCTCGATGAGGTGTTCTCCCGCCTGCCGTCCGACCAGGACCGCAGCGACCTCCGCAAGGTGCTCCGGTTGCTCGACACCAGGGCAGGTGCCTTGCTGCTGTACCGGATGCCGGTGCCGTTCTCCAGACTCGCAGCCCCCCAGGCCGAAACGGCCCTCCGCCGGATGGCCGGATCCCGGCTCGGCGCCGCCCGTCAGGCGTTCCAGGCGCTGAAGCGGGTTACGGGTTCGTTGCTGGCGACCGCTGCGGCCGGTGAGTCGACGGCGCAGCTGTGGCACGACATCGGCTACCCGGGACCCGACGGCGACCCGCCCGCCACTCCCAAACAGATCACCCCGGTCAAGGTGGACCGTCCGGCGGTGTGGGACTGCGACGTGGTCGTCGTCGGCTCGGGGGCGGGAGGCGGGGTGGCCGCCGGGGTGCTGGCCGGCGCCGGCCTCGCCGTGGTCGTGCTCGAGCAGGGCCGGTACCGCAACGAAGCCGACTTCACCCACCGCGAGGACGAGGCGTACCGCGACCTGTACCTCGACGGCGCGTCGGGCTCGACCCGCGACCTCGGCATCGGCATGCTGGCCGGCAGCAACTTGGGCGGTGGGACCACCGTCAACTACACGACGTCGTTTGCCACTCCCGACCGCGTGCGGTCCGAGTGGGACCGGGTCGCCGGCTTCGACGGTGTGTTCACCGGTCCCGACTACGAGGCCGCGTCGCAAGCGGTGCATGAGCGGCTGGGGATCAACACCGACCACAACTTCCCCTCCTCGACAGACCGGCTCATGGAGAAGGGCCTGCGCAGCCTCGGCTGGCACGTGGCGGCCATGCCGCGCAATGTCTCCGGTTGCACCGAAGACGCCTGCGGCTACTGCACGATGGGGTGCCGGACGGGTGCCAAGCGGGGCACGCTGCGCACCTACCTCGAGGACGCCGCGGGCGCCGGGGCGCGCATCGTGGTCGAGGCGCAGGTCGAGAGGGTGCTGCTGGAGAATGGTCGCGCCGTCGGGGTCACCGCCTCGGTGGCGGGGGTGCCGCTCACGGTCAGGGCCAGGGCCGTCGTCGTCGCCGCCGGCGCCCTCAACACCCCTGCGGTGCTGCTGCGGAGCGGCATCGACGCGAAGCCGGTCGGGCGGTACCTGCGGCTGCACCCGGTGACGGTGGTGTGGGGCCGCTTCGAGGAGCGGGTGGAGCCGTGGCACGGCATCCTGCAGAGCTACTTCTCCGACGAGTTCGCCGACCTCGATGGGGACGGCTACGGCTTCAAGTTCGAGACCGCCCCGGTCCATCCGCTCCTGCCCGCCGTGTTCTTCGGCTGGGAGAGCGGCCGGCGCTACAAGGAACTGCTCCTGCAGCTACCGCACTGGTCGCTGGCCGGGATCCTCCTGCGCGACAAGGGCAGCGGCCGGGTCGAAGTGGGCAAGGACGGACGGGCGGTATGGGACTACCGGATCGAGGGTCCCGACCTGGACCACATGAAGGCCGGGGTGCGGCGGGGCGCCGAGGTGCTGGCGGAGGCGGGCGCCGTGGAGGTGCTGGCGTCGACGGCGCGGCCGGTGAGCTGGGCGCCGCGCAGCTCGGGCTCGCTGGAGCGATTCCTCGAAGCGGTGGAGGCGATCGGGTACGGGCCGCAGCGGACCGTGTACGTGTCGTTCCACCAGATGGGCTCGGCGCGCATGGGCGCCGATCCGAAGACCTCGGTGGTGGGCGCCGACAACCAGGTCCACGGGGTTCCCGGCGTCTACGTGATGGACGCCTCGTGTTTCCCCACGGCCAGCGGCGTGAACCCGATGACGTCGATCCAGACCATCGCCCACCGGGGGGCGACGGCGCTCGCCGCCGCCCTCACGTGACCGAGCCGCCGCCGATCAGCTGACGCGTTCGCCGTCGGCAGGGTCGAAGAAGTGGAACTTGGTGGAGTCGGCCACCAGCCGCACCCTGTCCCCGGCGTGCACCTGCACGTCGGAGCTGACCCGGGCTGCGAACTTGGTCTGCTCGCCGAGCGACGACGCATCGGCGCCGGTGTCCGCCAGCAGCTCCTCGATGTCGGGCGTTACGACGGGACGTTCCGGCAGCATGAAGTGCACGAACGTCTCCGATCCGAGCACCTCGACCACGTCGACGTTGGCTTCGATCGTGTGGGTGGGGTCGGCGCCGGCGATGGCCTCGTGTTCGAAGTTGCCGGGCCGGATGCCGACGACCAGCTCCTCGTTCATGTGGTTTTCGATGCCGGGATGGCGATCGAGCGCCCGCTGGTCGACGCGCACCTTCTGCCCTGCGAAGTTGACGTACACGTCGCCTGCTTCGCTGGTGAGGGTCCCGTAGACGAGGTTCATGGCTGGGCTGCCGATGAAACCGGCGACGAACAGGTTCGCGGGTTCCTGGAACAGCACCGTCGGCGGCGCCACCTGCTGCAGGTTGAAAGGCCGCTGCGGCGACACCGCACGCAGCACGGCCACCCGGTGGCCCAAGGTCATCGCCTCGACCTGGTCATGGGTGACGTACACCGTGGTGGTCGCCAGCCGGGTGTGGAGCCGGCCCAGCTCGGTGCGCATCTGCACCCGCAGCTTGGCGTCGAGGTTCGACAGGGGCTCGTCCATGAGGAACGCCTTGGGCTCACGGACGATGGCACGACCCATGGCCACCCGCTGCCGCTGGCCGCCGGAAAGCGCCTTCGGCTTGCGGTCGAGGAAGTCCGTGATCTCGAGGATGTCGGCGGCCTCTTGGACGCGCCGCTTGATCTCGGACTTGTCCATCTTCCGCAGCTTGAGGCCAAACGCCATGTTGTCGAACACCGACATGTGCGGATACAGCGCGTAGTTCTGGAAGACCATCGCGATATCGCGGTCCTTGGGCTGGACGTCGTTGACCACCTGGTCGCCGATTCTCATGACGCCGCCGGTGATGTCCTCCAAGCCGGCGATCATGCGAAGCACCGTGGACTTGCCGCATCCCGACGGCCCGACCAGCACCAGGAACTCCCCGTCGTAGATCTCGAGGTCGAAATCGCCCACCGCCAGCGTGTCCGGCGGATATACCTTGGTGATGTTCTCCATCGTGATCGAGGCCACAGCTACCTCCCGCTCGCCGTTCAAGGTGGAAAGAGTGCGGCGAGCGTAGCACCCGCGCGATAATCACGCCTACCCACGCTGGGAGTTCGGATGTCGGAACAGAGGGTCGCGGTCATCACCGGCGGCACCGGCGGACTCGGCAGGGCTCTGCTGCCGCTCTTGGCGCGCCGCGGGTACCGGATGGCGGTCACCTACATCATCCCCGAGGAGGCGGCAGTCCTCGAGAAGGAACTGCACCTCGACGGCACCTCGCTGATCTTGCGCAGGGTCGACGCCACGGACGCCGATGCCGTGGGCGCGTTCATGGAGGAGATCGCCTCGAGAATGGGCGGCATCCACGTGGTCGCCAGCCTGGTGGGAGGCTGGGCCGGCGGTCGGGACGTCGAGGAGACCGACGATACGCGCTTCGACCGGATGCTCGACCTCAACCTGCGCTCGGCGTTCGTGACGGTGCGGGCCGCCGTGCCTCATCTGCGGAAGGCGGGCTGGGGGCGCATCATCCTCGTCGGCAGCACCGCCGCCACCGAGGCGCCGGCCGGCCAAGCCGCCTACAACGTCGCCAAGGCAGGGGTGGTGGCGCTGGCCCGCACGCTGGCCCAGGAGCTGCGGGGAACGGGTGTCACCGCCAACGCGGTGCTGCCTTCCGTGATCGATACCCCGGCCACCAGGGCGGCGATGCCGTATGCCGACTTCGTCGACTGGCCCCGGCCCGCGGACATCGCTGCGGTCATCGACTTCCTCGCCTCCGAGGCGTCGGCCGTCATCAACGGCGGTGGGATCCCCGTCGCCGGCAACTCCTAACCCGGCGTCCGGATCTCCACCAGGGATGCGGTGTAGCCGTGTACGTGGTTGGCGCCGCCCACGGGGCCGAACTCGCCGGCCGCGAAGAACCCGGCTACGGCAGGCGGCCGCAGCAACTCGCCCACCAGACCGGCGTCGTGGTGCGGTGAGCCGAAGAAGCGGCGGCCCCGGCCGTTGCAGCTGAACAGGAGCACTCCGCCCTGTGCGGTACGGTCCCCGAGCAGCGCCCGCAGGTCCTCGTCGGCCGCACCGGGGTCGCGCACCTGGTACTGGACCGTGCGTCCCACCGCGACCGGCTCGCCGATGGTGACGGTGCCCCGGTCGGCGTCGACTCCCATCACGGCCCTGATCAGGAAGTCGCCTCGGGAGTGCTCGGTGAGGTACTCGTCGGCCACGATGCCGATGTGCAGGCCGGTGCGAGCCAAGCGCCGTTCGGCCGGGTCGAGGGACGCCAGCACCTTCGTGAGGTGCACCGCCGCCGGGCGGCCGGCTACCTCCCCGAGCACGTTGCCGTCCGATTGCGTCACCACGGCCGGCTCACCGAGCGGGCGGCAGCCCTGAGACACCACCGTGCGGAACTCGACCGCGCCGCCGAGGACGAGCGCCACCGCCCCTCGGTCGTGAACGACGCCGTCGCGCATGAGCGCCGCGCCGCCGGGGCCGCGGCCCGCGTTGGCGAAGCCGCCGACCACCGGCACGCCTCGGGCGCCGAGCTGGGACGTGAAGGGGCCGGCCGGGAACGTGAACGGGTCGGCGATCAGCACTGCGCCCTCCGGGTCGTCGGGCTCGGACCAGCCGCCGATGGCGATTCCGTCGGGGGTGCGGACGGCCTCGAGATGGACCGATCGGACGTCGGCTTCCGGGAGACGAGCCGCCCACACGGCCAGGCCCGGCCCGCTGTCCGCCTCCTCGTTCCCGCCGATGACCCCCTCCGCGAGGCAGCCGAGCGAGGTGGTGCCGGCGGCGTCGGCGATGCGGCCGGCGATCGTGGCAGCGGCCTCGGCGTGGTGGTGGGTGGCGAACGCGAGGAGGACGTCCGGCGGGCCAACGCCACCGCCGCGCGCTCGCTCCAGCGCCGCGTCCAGCGCAGCGGTGGTCTCCGACAGCACCGAGAGCCCTGACCCGAACCACATGCGGCAAGGGTACGCCGCTCGGGACGCCGGCATCAGACTCGACCGTGACTCGGGGCGGCTGTCATGCGATGCCCCCACCAC
>CAYGCW010000086.1:0-1912 GCA_964348465.1 uncultured Acidimicrobiia bacterium
ATCAAGGAGGTGGCTCTGGCCGCCGCCGCCCAGGGCGTCCCGATCCGGGTCGGGGTGAACGCCGGCTCGCTCGACAAGGACCTTCTCGCCAAGCACGGGTCGCCCACGCCGGAGGCGCTGGTGGAGTCGGCGCTCACCGAGATCCGGTACCTGGAGGACGTGGACTTCCACGACATCAAGATCTCGGTGAAGCACTCCAACGTGCCCTCGATGGTCGAGGCGTACCGCCTCCTCGCCGACACCGTCGACTATCCCCTACACCTGGGGGTGACGGAGGCCGGGCCACCGCCGGGCGGGCTCATCAAGAGCGTTGCCGGCATCGCCACCCTGCTGATGGAGGGCATCGGTGACACCATCCGCTTCTCGCTCACCGCGGACCCGGTCGAGGAGGCCGAAGCGGGCCGCAAGCTGCTCGAGTACCTGGGCCTGCGGGAGCGAGCCGGTCTCGACCTCATCGCCTGCCCGTCGTGCGGGCGCGCCGAGGTGGACGTGATCAAGGTGGCCGAGGACGCCAGGGTGGCGCTCGAGGCCGAGAAGCTGCCGATCCAGGTGGCGGTGATGGGCTGCGTCGTCAACGGCCCCGGCGAGGCCCGCGAGGCCGACATCGGTATCGCCGCCGGCAAGGGCAAGGGCCACCTGTTCATCAAGGGCCAGGTGGTGCGGGTGGTGCCTGAGGCCGAGATGGTCGCTGCCCTTCTCGACGAGGCCCGGAAGCTGGCCGCCGAAGGCGTCGAGGCCCGCCTGGCCGCCGCCGACGGCGTGGCCGAGCAGCTCGCCGCCGAGACCGCCGCCGAGCTGCTGGCCGCCCAGGGGGATGCCAACCAGGTCGCGGCGCGGCGGGCCCGGGTCGCCGAAGCGGCCGGCCGGTAGCCGGGATCGGCTACAAACGGTGCGATGACCGACCTGCCCGAGCGCGCCCGCGTCGTGGTGGTGGGTGGCGGCGTCATCGGCTGCAGTGTCGCCTACCACCTCGCCGCCCTCGGCTGGCGCGACGTCCTGCTGCTGGAGCGCGACCGGCTCACCTCGGGCAGCACCTGGCACGCCGCCGGCCTGGTGGTCACCTTCGGGTCGTTGTCGGAGACCTCCACCGAGATGCGCCGCTATACCCGCGATCTGTACGCCCGGCTCGAGGCCGAGACCGGGGTCGCCACCGGCTTCAAGCCGGTCGGGTTCGTGGAGCTGGCGACCGAGCCGGATCGTCTCGAGGAGTACCGGCGGGTGGCGGCCTTCAACCGCTACTGCGGCGTCGAGGTGGACGAGATCTCGGCCGCCGAGGTGGCGGATCTGTTTCCGCTCGCCCGCACCGACGACGTGCTGGCGGGTTTCCACGTCGCGGGCGACGGACGCGCCAACCCGGTGGACGTGACGATGGCGCTCGCCAAGGGCGCCCGCGCGAGCGGGGTCCGGATCGTCGAGGGCGTGCCGGTCGTCGGTTTCCTCCAGCAAGGCGGGGCGGTCACCGGCGTGCGCACCCCGGCCGGCGACGTCGAGGCCGAGTACGTCGTCAACTGTGCAGGCATGTGGGCCCGCCAGCTCGGCGAGCACGCCGGAGTGACGATCCCGCTCCAGGCCGCCGAGCACTACTACCTGATCACCGAGCCGGTGCCCGGCATCTCGCCGGACTGGCCGGTGATCGAGGACCCGGCGTCCTACGGCTACTACCGGGAGGAGGTCGGCGGCCTGCTGATCGGACTGTTCGAACCGGTGTGTGCGCCATGGCAGGTGGACGGCGTGCCCGACGGGTTCTCGTTCGGAGAGATCCGGCCCGACTGGGACCGCATGGCGCCCTACGTCGAGAAGGCGATGAGCCGGGTTCCGGTCTCCGCCGAGATCGGGGTGCGCAAGTTCTTCTGCGGACCCGAGAGCTTCACCCCCGACCTCCAGCCCATCGTGGGCGAGGCGCCGGAACTGC
>CAYGCW010000086.1:1922-5744 GCA_964348465.1 uncultured Acidimicrobiia bacterium
TACTTCGTAGCGGCCGGTCTCAACTCGATCGGCATCATCACCGGAGGGGGTATCGGCCGGGTGCTGGCCCACTGGATCGTCGACGGCGACCCGGGCGTCGACGTCACCGGCTTCCACATCGACCGCCTCCACCGGTACCAGGCGACCCGGGAGTACCGGCGGGCTCGCACCGTCGAATCGCTCGGCATGGTGTACCAGTGTCACTACCCGAACCGCCCCATGCAGACCGCGCGCAACGCCCGCCTGTCGCCACTCCACGACCGGCTGGCCGCCGCCGGCGCCTACTTCCGCGAGGTGAGCGGATGGGAGAGCCCCGGCTGGTACGCGGGCGCCGGCGTCGAGCCCCATGTGGAGCGCCTGTCTTGGGGGAGGGAGAGCTGGTTCCCCCGGTGGCGGGCCGAGCACGAGGCGGCCCGAACGAACGCGGTCCTGATGGACATGTCGTTCATGTCGAAGTTCCGGGTGGAGGGAGCGGACGCCGGGCGGTTCCTCGACCGGCTGTCTGCCAACTCCGTCGATGGTGCGCCGGGCGTCATCACCTACACCCCGTGGCTCAACGAGCGCGGGACGCTGGAAGCCGACCTCACCGTGACCAAGCTCGCCGAGGGGCGGTTCTGGGTGGTGGCGACCGACACCGCCCATCGCCACGTCGAGACGTGGATGCGCCGCCGCGCCGGAGGGCTCGAGGTCGAGATCGAGGACGTCACCGCTGCCTACGCCCAGGTCAACCTCCAAGGGCCGCGCTCCCGGGAGGTCTTGGCCACGGCGACCGGCGCCGACGTCTCCAACGGTGCCCTGCCTTTCCGCGCCGTCCGTTGCCTCGAGGTCGGCGGCGTCGAGGTGCTGTGCGTGCGGATCACCTACGTCGGGGAACTGGGCTTCGAGCTGTACGTGCCGAGCGGGGATGCGGTGGCGGTGTGGGACGCGCTCGCCGCGGCCGGGGCGCCGGCCGGCATCGGTCCCGCCGGCCTGGCGGCGCTGGGCAGCCTGCGGATGGAGAAGGCCTACCGCGACTACGGCCACGACATCGACAACACCGACACGCCGTACCAGGCAGGTCTGGGCGCGTTCGTCGACCTCGACAAGCCGGGCGGGTTCATCGGCAGACGGGCAGTCGTGGCGGAGAACGCGGCCGGCCCACCGCGCCGGCGGCTGGCGCAGATCCTCGTCACCGACCCGGAGCCCCTGCTGCACCATGCCGAGCCGGTGCTATGCGACGGCAAGCCTGCCGGCTACATCCGGGCCGGGTCCTACGGCCACACGCTCGGCGGGGCCGTGGGGCTGGCCATGATCGAGGCTCCCGAACCCGTGACCGGCCGCTACCTGACCGAGGCGCGCTGGCAGGTCGACGTCGCCGGCAGCCGGTTCCCTGCGGTCGCGTCGCTGCGGCCGCTCTACGATCCCCACCTGCGGCGGGTGCGCGGCTGAGCGCCGGCGAAGATGGTCCCGCCTTGCCGCGGGCTCCGGTATGCTCGGTCCCGAGCCACCACACCGGCCGTCGAGATACGGAGGGGCGGACCGGTTGTTGGCGGCTGCGCCGACGCGAGGGGGCGGAATGGGCCGGCTCCGGCCGGCCCATTCCGCGTCGGCAGTGGCTCGCGACCTTGCCTCACACCTTGCGCGGCACGTTGCCGAACAACGTGAAGATGAATCGCATCGCTTTGTGTCCCGCGTCCCCGGTCGGGTCGAACATCAGCGGGCACCCTCCGTCGATGACGGTGATCCCTTGCTCGCGGCCGTACGCGGCAGCCGGCTCCGAGCAGCTCCCCTTCCCGAACGAGCGATGCATCCACACGTGATCGATGCCGAGATCGGCGCACTCCCGCATGGTCGCCTCGGCGGTCTCCGGGCGGGTGGCGATGACCACGGCCTCCACGCCGCCGGGAATCGACTTGAGGTCGTGGTAGCACTCGTCGCCCTCGACTTCGTCGGCGTTCGGGTTGACGGCGAACACCTCGTAGCCGCGGTCGCGCAGTCGTGTGTAGACCACGTTGCTGCCGTGGCCCTGCGGGTTGCGGGAGACGCCGGTGACTGCGATCCGCTTCTTGGCGAGGAAGTCGGCCGCGGCTTCTTTGACAGTCGGCATGGTGGCTCCTTCGACGTGCCACTCCAGCATGGTCCCGCAGACCGGCCGCTCCCAGGGTCGAAGGTCACGCCCTCAGGTGAAGGTCTCCACGATCACGAGGCCGAGCGCCACGAAGCCGATGCCACCGACGACCTGCCAGAAGGCGTCGGGGTTGCGGGCGGGGCGCAGGCCCGCCGCGAGCCGGTCGCGCAGGTCGCGGGCACGGTCGATCTCGGCGCCCGCCGAGTTGAGGCCGCCTTCGTGACGACGCCCGTAGTGGACGCCGTGCTCGCCGGAGGACGAGGCGATGTAGCCGCCGCCGCTGAGCCCTCCCAGCAGCAGCAGTCCCACGCCGATGACCCACGACGACCACGCAAACCCCTCCGCGAACGACGCGTCAGTCACGGCGGCCCACGCCGCGCCGGCTACCGCGGCGGCGGCCACCCCAAGCGAGAACATGGCGGCGTACCGGGGCAGGCGGCCCCGGAGCGGCCCGCCCGGCGGCGGTCGCCGGTGGGGGCGGTCAGGGCCGGCCGTCATGGTCTGCGGCGGCCTTGCGTACGGCCGGCAGCACCTCGGTGACGTACGCGGCGAGCGCCTCGGCATCCCACGGCGCCCGCAGCGCTACGTTCACCTGGTCCGCCCCGGCGGCAACGTACTCGAGGATGAGCGCGGCGGCACCATCGGGCGTGCCGGTCAGGGCGCCGCCGGCCACCCGGTCCGCCATCGGGCCCCAGTGTTCCCGGATCCGGGCGTCCACCTCTGCTGCCGGCAGGGGGTTGGTCCCGAGGAAGAACATCACGTTGGCGGACCTCTCGATGTCCGCCGGATCGCGGTCCTCCGACTCGCACCACCTGTCGAGGACGCCGTTGAGGCGGCGGAACTCGTCCGCCGAGACGTAGGCGGCGTTCCAGCCGTCGGCGTGGCGAGCGGCGATGCGGAGCGTCCGCTTCTCGCCGATGCCGCCGATCCAGAGCGGCATGCGGCCGCGCCGCGGCGGCGGGGTGTTGGCAGCGTCCGCGGCGCGGTAGAAGCGGCCGTGGTGCGTGATGCGCTGCCCGGTGAGCAGCCCACGGACGAGGGGAGCGGCCTCCTCCAGCATGTCGAGCCGGGTCCCGACGCTCGGGAAGTCGTACCCGTAGGCGCGGGCCTCCCACTCGTGCCACCCGGCCCCGAGCCCGAGTTCGAAGCGGCCGCCGGCGAGGTGGTCGAGCGTGGCGGCGGTCTTGGCGATCAAGCGCCGGGTTGCGGTACCCCACGGAGAACACCAGGCATCCGATGCGGGCCCGGCTGGTGTCGGCGCAGAGCGCGGCGAGGGTCGCCACCGTCTCGAAGTGGGGCTGGGTCCCGCCCGCCGGCGGCACTTCGTAGATGTGGTCCCACACCGAGATCCAGTCCACGCCGGCGCCGTCGAGCCACCGCCACAGGTCGCGCAGGTCGTCCATGGCGACGTTCTGCTGCCCGATATGCACGCCGAGAGCGACGCTCATACCCGACACTCTATGGCGAGGCCGTGGTCACGGCTCCTGTTGCGCATCCCGCCGCCGGCGATCCCGGACCGACCGACACGGCGAACCTCGCCGCACCGGCCGCCCGTTATCCTCCCGCGACATGCGCTGGTCCCAGGCTTTCATCCCCACTTTGCGCGACGACCCGGCCGACGCGGAGGCGGTCAGCCACAAGCTTCTCATGCGCGGCGGCTACATCCGCCAGGTCATGGCCGGCGTCTACTCGCTGCTGCCGCTGGCGGTGCGGGT
>CAYGCW010000086.1:5798-9121 GCA_964348465.1 uncultured Acidimicrobiia bacterium
ACACGATGGGCGACATCATGTTCCGTTTCAAGGACCGCCGCGGCGGCGACGTGGTGCTGAGCATCACCCACGAGGAGGTGTTCGCGACGCTCGCCACCGAGATGTCCTCCTACCGCGATCTGCCCCAGATCTGGTACCACATCCAGACCAAGTACCGCGACGAGCCCCGCCCCAAGGGCGGCCTGCTGCGCACCAGGGAGTTCACGATGAAGGACTCCTACACGTTCGACATCGACGAGGACGGGCTCGACGTCGGCTTCGACAAGAACCACGCCGCCTATCGGCGGATCTTCGCGCGGCTCGGTCTCGACGCGCTCGACGTCACCGCCTCCTCGGGGGCGATGGGCGGCACCGTGTCGATCGAGTTCGTGGTCCGCTCCGAGGCGGGGGAGGACCTCATCGCCCACTGCCTCGCCTGCGGCTATCGGGCCAACGTCGAGCGGGCCACCTCTCGCCTCGATCCGGTTGAGGACGGCGAAGGGCCGGACGCGCCCGAGGAGTTCGCCACGCCGGGAGTGCGCACGATCCAGCACCTCGTCGATGACTACGACACTCCGGCCGATCGCCAGATCAAGACGATGGTCTACATGCTCGACGGCGAGCTGACGCTGGTGCTGCTGCGAGGCGACCATCAGCTCGTCGAGCAGAAGCTGATGGACGGCGCCGGGGCCATCGCGGTGCGGCCCGCCCACCCCGACGAGGTCCAGGCCGCCCTCGGGGCGCTCCCCGGCAGCCTCGGGGCAGTGGGCGTGACCGACTACCCCGTCTACGCCGACCCGGCGCTCCAGGGGCGGCGCAACCTGACCACCGGCGCCAACCGCGATGACTACCACGTGCGGGGCGTCGACGTGGCCCGGGACATCGCCGTCGCCAAGTGGCTCGATCTGCGGGGCGTGGCTGCGGGTGAGGCGTGCCCGGAGTGTGGGGAGCCGCTGGAGGTCTTCAAGGCGATCGAGGTGGGCCACATCTTCAAGCTGGGCCGGGTATTCGCCGAGGCGTTCGGCGCCACGGTCCTCGACGAAGCGGGGGAGTCGCGCACGATCATCATGGGCTCCTACGGGATCGGCCTGGAGCGCAACATGGCGGCGATCGTCGAAGCCCACCACGACGACGCCGGCATCATCTGGCCGGTCGGCGTCGCGCCCTACGAGGTCGTCATCACGGTGCTCCGGGCCGAGGCCGGCCCCACCCTGGAGGCCGGCGAGCGGCTCTACGGGGAACTCCAGGGCCTGGGCGTGGACGTGCTGCTGGACGACCGTGAGGAGCGCCCGGGTGTCAAGTTCAAAGACGCCGAGCTGATCGGCATCCCGTACCGGGTCACGGTCGGGCCGCGCGGCCTCGAAGAGGGCAAGGTCGAGTTGCTGCGGCGCGGCGGCGACTCGACCGAAGTGCTCCTGGCCGACGCCGCTCGCCACGTCGCCGAAGCGGTCTTCGCCGAGCGCTCCTGACCCACTCTGGGGGGACCGGCGCCGTGGTATAATCCGCCCAACTGAAGGACGCACTGTTGGAGGTGGGCCCGGGCCCGCCTTCTTTGCTGAGGAGGAGCGATGGGCGACGTCGAAGGGCGTCTCTGGGAGCTCTTCGAGGCGTACCTCGGCGCCGAAGGCGTCGAGTTGGACGACCTGGTCGTGTTGGGCCCCGGCAAGGGCCGGCTGGTGCGGGTGACCGTCGACGCCCCCGGCGGGATCGGCGTGGACCGCATCGCCGAGCTCGCACGGGACTTGTCGCGGCTCCTCGACGAGGCGGACCCGCTGCCCGGCTCGTACAACCTGGAGGTGTCGTCCCCGGGCCTCGAGCGCAAGCTCCGCCGCCCGGCCCACTACGCCAAGGCGGTGGGCAGGGAGGTGAAGGTGAAGACCTTCGCGCCGGTGGACGGCGAGCGGGTCCACGTGGGCGTCCTCGACGAAGTCGGCGACGACGGCTTCGTCGTACAACTGAATGATGGCGCTCGCCGGATCGGATTCGGCGAGGTGGCGTCGGCGCAGACCGTCTTCACGTGGGAAGCGGCGCCGAAGCCGGGCCGGCGTCGCAAATGAGGTGAGACGAGATGGACTACAACCTGCTGGAGGCACTCGAGCTGATCGAGCGGGAGAAGGGCGTGCCCGCCGAGACGATCCTCGACGCCCTCGCCAACGCGCTGGTGTCGGCGTACAAGCGCACGCCCGGCGCCGCCGAAGAGGCCCGGGTCACCATCGATCCGGACACGGGTGAGATCCAGGTCTACGGCCAGGATCTCGACGAGGACGGCAACGTCACGCGCGAGTGGCTGGACACCCCCGACGACTTCGGGCGCATCGCCGCCCAGACCGCCAAGCAGGTCATCCTCCAGCGGCTCCGGGACGCCAAGCGGGAGCAGGTCTACGACCTCTACGAGGGCAGAGAGGGCGACCTCGTCACCGGCATCGTCCAGCAGTCCGACCACCGCTACGTGATCCTCGACCTCGGCAACGCCGAGGCGTTGATGCCGTCGTCGGAGCGCATCCCCTACGAGCGGCTGGAGCGCGGCGGTCGCGTCAAGGCGTACATCCTCGAGGTGCGCGGCGAGGCCAAGGGACCGCAGATCGTGGTCAGCCGCAGCCACCCCGAGTTCGTGCGCTCGTTGTTCGCCCTGGAGGTGCCCGAGCTCGTCGACGGCACAGTGGAGATCAAGCAGATCGCCCGGGACGCCGGCCACCGCACCAAGATCGCCGTCGCGTCGAACGACCCCAACGTCGACCCGGTCGGCGCCTGCGTCGGTGCCCGCGGGTCGCGGGTGCGCCAGGTCGTCAACGAGCTGCGCGGCGAGAAGGTGGACGTGGTCGAATGGCGCGAGGACGCCCGACAGTTCATCGCCGAGGCGCTCAGCCCGGCGAAGGTCAAGGAAGTCAGGATCGACGAGGAGGAGAAGCAGGCAACGGTGATCGTGCCCGACTTCCAGCTCTCCCTCGCGATCGGCAAGGAGGGCCAGAACGCCCGACTGGCGGCCCGCCTCACCGGGTACGGGATCGACATCCGCTCGGAGAGCGAGGATCTCGGGCTCATCCACGATGAGAAGGAGGCTGCCGCAGCCGAGGCCACCGTGGAGGCGGCCGCAGGCGAGGGGGCCGTCGAAGCGGTCGAAGCACCGGCTGTGGGCGAGGCCACCGTGGAGGCGGCCGCAGAGGAGGTCGTGGGCGAGGCCGTCGAGGCGGCGGTCGCGGCGGAGCCGGCTGATGCGGCGGAACCGGAGCCGGCTGCGGAGGAGGAGGCCGCCGGCGGTGAGGCGGCCGCAGCGGCGGTTGACGCCGCCGTCGGGGACCTTCCCGAGGTTGAGCAGGCCGCGGCGGCAGAGCAAGATGAGGCAG
>CAYGCW010000087.1:0-9083 GCA_964348465.1 uncultured Acidimicrobiia bacterium
CCACGCCCAGCGCATCATGGAGGCGAAGCAGGCCGGGGCCAAGCTGGCCACGATCGACCCCCGCCTGTCGAACACGGCGTCGATGTCGGACGTCTGGATCAGCCCGTGGCCGGGGACCGAGCCGGCGCTGCTGCTGGCCATCGCCAGGCTGCTGCTGGAGTGGGACGCGGTCGACCACGACTTCATGAGGAGCTGGGTCGACTGGGGAGCGGCGGTAGCCGCCAGAGCACCGGGCCGGGGCGCCCGGTACGAGAACTTCGTCGACCTGCTGAAGGAGACCTACGCCCCGTACACGCTCGAGTACGCGGCGGAGGAGTGCGGGGTGGACGCCGCCGGGATCGAGGCGGTCGCCCGCGGCATCGCCGAGGCCGGGCACCGTTTCTCGTCGCACACCTGGCGCAGCGTCGGCTCCGGCAACCTCGGCGGGTGGCAGGCCGCTCGCTGCCTCTGGTTCCTGCACGTGCTCACCGGGTCGGTGGGGACGCGGGGCGGATGCTCGCCGAACTCGTGGGACAAATTCAAGCCCGCGCACTGGAACACGCCGCCACCGCACAGCCGGTGGAACGAGCTGCTGTGGCCCATCGAGTACCCGTTCGCCCATCACGAGTTGAGCTTCCTGTTGCCGTACTTCCTCAAGGAGGGGCGGGGCAGGGTGGACGTGTACTTCACCCGGGTCTACAACCCCGTGTGGACCAATCCGGACGGATTCTCCTGGATCGAGGTCCTCACGGACGAGGAGATGGTCGGCCTCCACGTCGCCCTGACGCCCACGTGGTCGGAGACGGCCTGGTACGCCGACTACGTGCTGCCGATGGGTGTCGGCAGCGAGCGCCACGACACCCACTCCTACGAGACCCACGCCGGCCGCTGGCTCGGGTTCCGCCAGCCGGTGCTCCGGGTGGCCGGCGAACGAGACGGGCAGGAGTTCTCGCGCACCTACGAAGCCAACCCCGGCGAGGTGTGGGAGGAGACCGAGTTCTGGATCGACCTCTCGTGGCAGGTCGACCCGGACGGATCGCTCGGGATCCGGCGCTGGTTCGAGTCGCCCGACGATCCCACCCGCCCGGTCACCGTCGACGAGTACTACGGCTGGATGTTCGACAACTCGGTGCCGGGGCTCCCGGAGAAGGCGGCGGCCGAGGAACTGACCCCGCTCGGCTTCATGCGCAAATACGGCGCCGTGGAGGTCGAGCGCGATGTCTATCGGGTGCACGAGCGCCCCGACTCGTCAGGGGTGGAGGTCGACGGCCGGCGCCGGGTCGGGTTTGCGTCGCCGTCCCGGAAGCTCGAGTGGTGGTCGGAGACGATGGCACGGTGGGGCTGGGCCGATGAGGCGATTCCGACCTATTTGAAGACCCACGTCTACTGGCGCGACCTCGACCTGGAGGACGGCGAGCGGATCCTGCTGCCGATCTTCCGCCTGCCGACCCTGATCCACACCCGCTCGGGCAACGCCAAATACCTGTACGAGATCTCCCACGGGCACCCGCTGTGGATGAACCCGCGCGACGCGGACGCCCTCGGGTTCGCCACCGGCGACATGGTGCGGATCACGACCGACATCGGCCACTTCGTGATGCGGGCGTGGCGTACCGAGGGGATCCGCCCGGGCGTCGTCGCCGCCTCCCACCACCTCGGCCGCTGGCGGCTGTCCGACACTCTCGGCAACGAGCGATGGTCCTCGGCGCTGGTCGACATCGAGCGGGTAGGCGAAGGCCGATGGCGGCTCCGGCAGCGGAAGGGCATCGAGCCGTTCCCTTCCGATGATCCCGACTCGGAGCGCATCTGGTGGCGGGACGCAGGCGTTCACCAGAACCTGGCCTTCCCGCCTCACCCCGACCCGGTGTCCGGCATGCACGCCTGGCATCAGCGGGTCCGGCTGACGCCCGCCGAGCCGGGCGACCGCTACGGCGACGTCGTCGTGGACACGGGTCGCTCCTTCGCCGTGTACCGGGAATGGCTCGGCTTCACCAAGCCGGGCCCCGGCCCGGGCGGGCTGCGGCGGCCGCTGTGGCTCAACCGGCCCGTCAAGCCCACCGAGGACGCCTACCGGATGTGAGCGCCGCTGCCGCGGCCGCTGCCGAGGCCGCCTCCTGGGCGGAGATCGCCGCCCGTTGGGAGCCGGCCCACCACCCGGCCGTGTGGGCTGACCGGCCGGCGACGGAGGCGGCGGTGGTCGTCTTCCACGACCCCGCCGGCGATCTCGCTCGCCGAGTCCGGCGGTGGGGCCACGACCTTCCGGGACTCGACCTCGCCGCCCTGGCACGGTTCGCCGCCGGCCTGGCCCTGGCCGAGGCCGAGGCGTGGGAGAACGACGATCCGGTCGTTGCCACCAGGGCCTACGAGGAGCGGCGCTTTCTGCTCGGCGACCGCGTGCTCCACTGGGCGGTGCCGTGGCTCGACACGGTGGGCCGCTGCCACCCCGGCGAGCGGGAGGCAGCCCTCGCCGATCGGGACCGCCTCCTCGACTTCGGCGAGCGGCACCGGCCCGCTCCCGATCTGGCCGGCCCCGAGGGCACGGCGCCGCCCGGGGAGGACACCTACGGTCCGCTCCACCTCGACGTGCCGCTCGCGGCGTGGTCGCGGTCGCTGTGGAGCGGTGCTCTCATACTCGACCGCACGCTGGAGTCGATGACCGGGAGGATGGCGTCCCGGGCCCGTCTGACCGATGCCGGATTCCGGACCGACCTGTCGGGCGTCTACGAGATCGCCGCGGCGCGGTGGCGGAGGCTGGCCGCCGACCGCGCCGGCAGCGCCGCGCTGTGGAGGGACCTCGGGGCTCGCGCCGCGCTGACCGCGGCCCGGCTCGGCTAGCGCTCGTAGTCGACGAGCGCCACGACCGTGACGCGCGACACGGTCTCACTCGCATCGCTGCCCGCCGCCACCGCTCGCAGGGGCGCGAGATCGCGGCGCACCGCCGGAGGGGCGTCCGCAACGTCGAGGATTGCTCCCACGTCTGCGAATGCGACGGGCGTGCTTTCGAGGGCGGCGGTGACCTCACCCCAGAGGTCGGTTTCGGTGAGCTTGTCGCCAGCGATGGCGTCGGCGTCCGTGGTGCCGATGAAGAAGTCGCCGTCGATGCCGTAGACGATGCCACCCTCCACCTCGGGCACAGCTACCGCGTACAGCACGCCACCCGCGGCGTCCTGCTCGTCGACGTCGAGGCCGCCCTCGGCGAGCACGCCGTTCAACCTCTGGAGGGTGGTGTCGAAGGCATCCGGGTCGGCCAGGCCGAGCAGCGCCATGATGCCGATCGGGGGTCCCCCCGACGCCGCGATCGGCCCGCGCCGGGAGGAGAAGACGCCGACGCCGAGCTCGCCGGTGAGGGCGGCGATCACGTCGCGCTCGATGTCGATGCCGGTGGCCTCTTGGACTTCGGCGAGTTGCTGCTCTATTCCGAATTCCTCGAACGTCTGGAGCACCTGGTCGAAGGCGGCCTGCACGTCCCAGGGGCCGAAGGCGAAATAGCCGATGGTCGCGGCCGGAAGCCGCTCCGGGATCCGCTCCGAGCTGCCGCCGGCTGCCAGGGCCGCCGGAAGGTCCTGGGCTCCTTCCGTGGGGTCGGTCACCTGGACGAAGTCGATTCGCGCTCCGGCCTCCGTGAGCGTCAGCGCCCCGCCCGCCCCGACGAACCGATCGAGCGCGTCCTGGAGCTCCTCGGGTCCCACCGGAGGCGCGCCGAGGGACGGGTCGAGACCCAGGTCGCCGAGGCCGCGCACCATGTCGCCACCGAGGTAGAGGGTGACGGCGCGCTTGCCGGGAAGCTCGTCGGTGACCCGGCGGAAGGCGTCGGCGTCCCTCAGCGAATCGCCGGCCTGGGAGTCGATGGCGGCCCGCATGGCTCCCATGCCGGTGGCCATCAACATGAGATCGGCGGAGCGGCCCATCACCAACTCGGTCTCGATGCCTCCTTCAGGCAAGGCCACCTGACCGCGCCACAGCTCCACGCCGGCGTAGGAGTCCCGGGTCATGGCCAATCCGGCCCTCTCTTCGATGGTGGAGACCATGCGCGGCATGAACGCGTCGGCCCCGGCGCGGTCCCGCACCGACGCGGCGAGCACCGCCTGCGGCGGTTCGAGTTCGGCGCCGGCAGACCCGGCCACGAGGCTCTCGACGTCGAGGTCGAGGAGCGCCACTCCCACGTCGCGGCCTATCCACGACTCGAAGTCCGCGGTGCTGAGGCCCAGCTCGGCGAGGATGGTGTCGTTGAGCAGGTCGATGGCGTCGGTGCCGGGCTCGAGTCCGGCGTCGACGACGGCGTCGTCGAACGCTTCGAGGAGGCGGTCGAATTCGGCGAGGCCCTCCAGGTCGAAGCTGACGTAGAGCGACGTTGACGGCGGCAGGGCGTCGGCGGTGGCCAGGCGCGGCCCGAATCGTCCCCGCTGCCAGGCGACGGCCCCAGCCGCGACGGCCACGATGACCGCAACGGCAACCGCGGCCATGCCCGCATACCACCACGGCGAACGGCGTGCCGGGGCCGCAGGCAGAACCTCCGGCTCGGCCGCTGCTTGCCCGGTGGGCTCCGCCGGCTCGATGGGCTGGGTCGGTGGGTGTTCGTCGCTCATGGCCCCAAAGCTACTCTCGGCGCCGATGCCTCAGGGCTTGACCCCCGACTGGACGCCCGGCCCGGACGTGGTGGCCGCCGCCAACGTCACGGCGCTGGCCGATGGCCTCGGGGTGGATGGGTACCGCGAGCTGCACGAGTGGTCGGTGACCGACCGGGCCGGATTCTGGGAGCGGGCCATCGATCGGCTCGGCATCGTCTTCCGGGAGCCACCCCGCGCCATTCTCGGTCCCGGTGGCGACGTCGAACGGCCCGACTGGCTGCCCGGCGCCCGCCTCAACATCGTGGAGAGCTGCTTCACCGCGGACCCCGGCGCCATCGCGGTGGTCCACCACCGGGATGGCCGCACCGAGCGGGTCACGTACGCCGAGTTGCGTCGGCTGGTCGACCGGGTGGCCCACGGGTTCCGGTCGCTGGGCTTGGCACCCGGGGACCGGGTCGCCATCGCCATGCCGATGACGCTCGAAGCGTGCGCAGCGTACCTGGGGATCGTGTCCGCCGGCGGCGTCGTGGTGTCGATCGCCGATAGCTTCGCGCCCGAGGAGATCGCCACGCGCCTCGCGATCACCGGGGCCGGGGTGGCGATCACCCAGGACCGCATCGTCCGGGCGGGCAAGGAGCTGCCGATGTACGCCAAGGTGGTGGCGGCGGGCGCGGGGCGCGCGGTCGTCGTGGGCACGGGCGGCGAGGTGGCGCTGCGGGAAGACGACGTCCTGTGGGAGGCCTTCCTCGGCGCTGACGAGCCGTTCGCGCCGGTGATCGGCGACCCGGGGACGCACGTCAACGTGCTGTTCTCGTCGGGCACGACCGGCGAGCCGAAGGCGATCCCGTGGACGCAGCTCGCCCCCGTCAAGGCGGCCACCGACGGCCACTTCCACCAAGACGTCCACCCTGGCGACGTCGTGGCGTGGCCCACCAACCTCGGCTGGATGATGGGGCCGTGGCTGATCTTCGCGTCGCTCGCCAACGACGCCGCCTTCGCCCTGTACGACGACGCGCCTACCGGGAGGGGGTTCACCGAGTTCGTCCGCGACGCCGGGGTCACGATGCTGGGCGTGGTGCCGAGCCTCGTATCGGCGTGGCGGGCCTCCGGCGCTGTGGAGGGCGTGGACTGGACCGGCCTCCGGGCTTTCAGCTCCACCGGCGAGGCGTCCAACGCCGCCGACATGCGCTGGCTCATGGGCAAGGCGGGCGGCCGGCCGGTGATCGAGTACTGCGGCGGTACCGAGATCGCCGGCGGCTACATCACCGGCACGGTGGTCCAGCCGGCGGTGGCGGGAGCGTTCTCGACGCCGGCACTCGGACTCGACATCCGCATCCTCGACGACGAGGGCCGGCGCGCCGCCGCGGGCGAGGTCTTCCTGGTGCCGCCGTCGATGGGCCTCAGCACCGAGCTGCTGAACCGCGACCACCACGAGGTGTACTACGAAGGCACGCCGGCCACCGGGGAGGTGCTGCGCCGCCACGGCGACTACATGGAGGCGATCGGCGGGGGCTACTACCGGGCCCACGGGCGCGTCGACGACACGATGAACCTGGGCGGGATCAAGGTCAGCTCGGCCGAGATCGAGCGTGCCGTCGGGGACGTGGCCGGCGTGGCGGAATCGGCCGCGGTGGCGGTCCCCCCCGCCGGCGGCGGGCCGGACCGGCTCGTGATCTACGCGGTGCCGGTGCCCGGCCACGACGCCGACCCCGCCGGCTGGCGTGCCGACATGCAACGAGCGATACGTGAGCACCTCAACCCGCTCTTCAAGGTCCACGACGTCGTCGCGGTCGACACCCTTCCCCGTACTGCCAGCGCCAAGGTCATGCGACGCGAGCTGCGCCGCTCGTACGGGCCCGGTTGACGCCCTGAGCGGCCGGAGTCGCTACCGCTGCCCGTCGAGCCAGTCGGCGATGGCGCCGCCGATCTCGTCGGGCGAGTCCTCCTGGATGAAGTGGATGCCCTTGACGGTCACCTCGGTCTGATTCGGGAGGCTGCGGCAGAACTCGCGGGTGGCGCCCTGGATGATGGCCCCCGGCTCGGCGTTCACGAACAGCTTGGGGACCTGGCTCTCCTGGAGCCAGGCCGAGTAGCCGGCGACGATCTCGTGCACGTCGGCCGGCTCGCCGTCGATCGGGATCTCCCGCGGCCAGGTGAGCGTTGGCCGGCGGCTCTCTCCGGGCTCGGCGAACGGGCGGCGGTACTCGGCCATCTCCTCGTCGGTCAGCGTGCGCAGCATCGACCCCGGGAGCACGTTCTCGACGAACACGTTCTTCTGGAGGACCATCTCCTCGCCCGCCGGCGAACGGAATGCCTGGAACACTCCCCGCGCGGCATCCGGCCAGTCTTCCCACGAGACCGGCTTCACCAGCGCTTCCATGTAGGCGACGCCTTTGACGGCTTCGGGGTGCCGGCGGGACCAGTCGAACCCCAAGGCCGACCCCCAGTCGTGGATGACGAACGTGACGTTCTCCGACACCCCGAGGTGGTCGAGCAGCCCGAACAAGAAGTGGCGATGCTGGACGTAGCGGTAGGCGTCCGGCCCGCTCTCGGGGAGCTTGGCGGAGTCGCCGTGCCCGATCAGGTCGGGAGCGATGCACCGCCCTTTGCCCTCGAGGTGGGGGACGACGTTGCGCCACAGGAACGACGACGTGGGGTTCCCGTGCAGAAACACGATCGGGTCGCCGCTCCCCGATTCGACGTACGCCATGTCGAGCCCGTCGATCTCGGCGTGCTTCTTGGGGTACATGGGCGGCTCCTCCCGATCGGTGCCCTCGCAACTTACACGGGCCGGGCCGTGCCATCATCCCGCCCCATGTCCGACCATCCGGTGACCGTCGACGAGATGTACGGCGACTGGGGGCTGACCCACGAGCAGCGGAACGAGGCGCTCGACCGCAGCCGTTCGCCGCGGTCCAGCGACTCGCTGTTCGACACCTTCGCCACCCTCGGCGTCGGGGCGGGGGACCTAGTGCTGGACATCGGTGCTCGCGACGGGAGGCACTCGTTGCAGCTGGCGGCTCGGTTCGGGTGCCGGGTGGTGGCCGTGGATCCAGTCGCCGACAACGTGCGGGACGCCGTCGCGGCCGTGGCGGAGCACGAGCACGGCCGCCTCGTCGAGGTGCGTGCCGGCGGCGTCGAGGCGATCCCGGCCGGCGACGGCGAGTTCGCGGCGATCTGGGCGCGGGACATGCTCAACCACGTCGCCGACATCGACCAGGCGCTCTCCGAATGCGCCCGGGTCATGGCGCCGAGTGGCGCCATGGTCGTCTACCAGACTTTCGCCACGCCGTGGCTGTCGGAGAAGGAGGCCGAGCGCCTCTACTCGGGGCTGGCGGTGGTGCCGGAGCGCATGTCGGCGGCCGGTTTCGAGGAGGCAGCGCGCGCCGCCGGGTTCGTGCTCGAGGTGGCCGACGTGATCGGCTCGGAGTGGCGGGAGGCGTGGGAGGAGGACGGCACGGGGCGCACCAGCCGCCAGATGCTGCACGCCGCCCGGCTGCTGCGCTGCCCCGGCGAGCTGCGCGCCGAGCTGGGCGACGTGGCCTATCGCGTCGAGCTCGCCAACGCGCTGTGGGCCGTGTACCAGATGATCGGGAAGCTGGAGCCGCGTAGCTACGTACTGCGCCTGCCCGGCTGAGCGGCGCGTCCCGTAGCATCGTGCCATGCGACCGGCCGCCAGACTCCTGCGCATCGAGGCCGATGCCCTGTGCGCGATCCTGGACCGGACGCCTGCCGCCGCCTTCGACCGGCCCACGGTCTGCACCGGCTGGTCGGTACGGGACGTGCTGGCGCACTGCGGCGCAGCGCTGACGGCCACAGCCTCGGGCGACCTGCACCGCTTCACGCCCGAGGACAACCAGCGCGACGTAGACGAGCGCAAGGGCTGGCCGCTGGCCGAGGTCATCGCCGAGCTGAAGTCGGGCTACGAGGCCGCCGGGGCCGCCGTGGACACCGCCGGCGGCAGGCTCGACGCCATCGCGCTCGGGGAGTGGGTGCACGGCGGCGACGTGCGGGAGGCGCTTGGCGAGCCGGGCGCCTACTCCAGCGCGGGGATCGACATCGCCATCGACCTCCTGTTCGCCCGCAGCACCCGCCTCGAGCGGCCGCCGCTGGCCTCCCACGTTGCCGGCCGGGTGCGCCACTTCGGCGCCGCCGGGGATCCGGTGGGGGAGCTGCGGACCGACATCGAGACGTTCGTGCGGCTCACCGGCGGCCGGCGCCCCGATCGCGAGCGCTACCGCATGGTCGGCGCCCGGCCGGCAGACGTCGTGCTGTTCACGTGACTGGCGCCCTGGCCGTCCATCCGGTCACCACCGCCCGCTGGCCCGACCTGGAGGACCTGTTCGGCCCGGGAGGGGCGTGGGGTGGCTGCTGGTGCATGTTCCCGATCCTGGGCACCAGGGAGTTCGAGGCCAACGGCAACGCCGGCAACCGGGCCGCCATGCAGGAGCTGGTGGCGTCCTGGGACCCGCCCCCGGGTCTGCTCGGCTACCGGGACGGCCGGCCGGTCCGGTGGGTGGCCGTCCGGCCGCGAGA
>CAYGCW010000088.1:0-9067 GCA_964348465.1 uncultured Acidimicrobiia bacterium
CGCTCGCCGACCGAGGTCGCCCAGCGGTCCGCACGGATGTCTTCGAGCTGTTGTCCCAGATGCAGGCCCGGCGCATTCGGCAGGCCCGGTTCGCCTTTCGATGCTCGCCGAAGCTCCTCATCCCGCACCGCTGGGTCGGCGAACGCCAGCAACAGCTTGCCCGCAGCGCCGACCCGCAGCGGTAGCCGACGGCCCAGCTGGATGAAGGGCCGCAGCGCGTGCCTGGCCTCCACCGCGGCAATGCAGATTCGGGCATCGCCGTCCCGAATGTACAAGTGCACGCTTTCCCCGACCTCGTCTCTGAGGCGCCGCATGGGCCCTTCGGCGAGGCCCCGCAGATCGAACGTGTCCGCAGCGGCCTCGCCCCAGTAGAGCAGGCGCGGACCGAGCGAGTAGCGGCCGTCACTCGCTCGCCGAACGATGCCCAGCCGGGCGAGTTCACCGAGGAGCCGATGCACCGACGACTTCGGCATGCCCAGGGCCGAACGAACGTAGCCGAGGGGCACCGGCTCGCCGGCGCGACCCAAGCAGTCGATCACGTCACTCGCCTTTTCGAGAACGGACACCCGGGCTCTCCATCAGAAACCGATTGCTTCCGGCAGCCACAGCGTCAGGGCCGGCACGTAGGTGATGAGCAGGAGAACCACGACCATCGCCGGCAGGTAGAACGCAGCGCCCTTGAACGCGCGTTCGAGCGGGATCCCGGTCACGGAGCTGAGCACGAAGATCACCCCTCCCATCGGTGGCGTCATCAGTCCGATCATCAGGTTGAAGATGATGATCGCCCCGAGGTGCAGCGGGTCGATGCCGAACTCGACAGCCACCGGCAGCAGAATGGGTGTGGTCACGATGAGGGCCGACGTCGGCTCGAGCAACATGCCGAGGAAGATCAGCAGCACGTTGATGATGAGCAAGAAGACCACGGGGTTGTCGGTGAGACCGACGAGCGCCTCGGCGACCCGTTGCGGAACCTGCTCGCGCGCGAGGATCCAACTCAGCAGTGTCGACGCGCCGATGATCAGCATGATCTGGCCGCTGATGACCGCGGTGTCGCGGAAGATGATGGCCACATCTCGGAGGCTCACCGTCCGGTAGGAGAATGCCAGCAGGAGCATGTAGAGCGCACCCACCCCGGCGGCTTCGGTGGGCGTGAAATAGCCGCCCAGGATGCCGCCCAGGATGATGACGGGCGCACCGAGCGGCGGCAGCGCACGCACTGCCGCGCGACGCACCTCACCCCAGTTGTACGGCTCGCCGACGAGTTCGGGGCGCCGCCGCGCCCACAGAAACACCAGCACCACCAACGCCATCGTCATGACGAACGCCGGTAGCACTGCGGCGGCGAAGAGCGCTCCGGTGGACACGGCGGCAACGGACGCGTACACGACGGCGGGGATGCTGGGCGGCATGATCGGACTGATGAGGGCGGAGCTGGCGCTCAGTCCGAGCGAGAACCCGGCCGGGTAGCCCTTCTTCCGCATGTGGTTGACCTCGATCGAACCGAGCCCTGCGGCATCGGCCAGCGACGCGCCGCTCATCCAGGAGAAGCCGAGGCTGACGGCGATGTTCACGTAGGCGAGGCCGGCCCGCAGCGGTCCGAGGAAGAGTATGGCGGCGTCGTAGAGCCGATCGGCGATCTCCGTTCGCGTTGCCACGATGCCGACGAGGATGAACAGTGGCACCGCGAGGAGCGGCCAGCTGTTGATCCCCTGCGTGACGAGCCGGATGGACAGGTGCCCCGTGTAGCCCTCGAAGAGGAAGTAGAGGACAGAGGGGCCGAGGATCGCAAAGGCCATGGGAACGCGCAGCAGGAACAGAGCCAACATCGCAATGAGCAGAAGGGTCAGGCTCATGCTGGGTCTCCCGCACCGTCTCCGTTGCGGCCCAAGAGAGCCGGCACATCACGGACCACGATCCCCAGGATGGTTCGCAGGACGACCAGGACGAGCCCGGCGAGCGGCACCATGTTGACGTAGCGCAGAGGCATCTGCCCTGCCGGTGTGACCTGCCCGATGTCGGTGGCGATCAGTCGGTAGTTGCCGTAGATCATGATGACTCCGGTGACCAGGACGGTCACGTTGACGAATAGCTTCACCGCATCCAGCCAGCGCCCTTTCGCCACGTAGTCGACGACGTGGATGGCGATGTGGTGGGGGGCGTACGCGATGAGGTATCCGGCCATGAGAAACGTGGCCCACACCAGCGAGTAGCGGGCAAGCTCGCCCGTCCACGGCCACGATCCCGCTATGTAGCGCTGGGCAACCTGAGCCAGGACGAGACAGAGAATCAGCAACAGGAGCAGGCCGCCGATGACCTGTTCGATGAAGCCGACGAATCGGAAGATGCCCCGCGCCGGCTCCCGCGCCGGCAGAAGCGGTTCCTCCGCCGCGATCGGCCCGTCGACGAACTCTTCGTACTCCAGGGGTGACTCGTCTGCAGGGCTCTCGCGGGGAGGGCCGGTATCTCTCGTGGGCGGGTCATCGTGGTCGGCCATCAGACCTTGTGCTCCTTCTCCGGGCGGTCGCCGCGCGGCGATCCCGCGCGGCCTGGTGAGTAGCCGGCCGGTGCCCGGGCGTTTGCCCGGGCACCGGCTGGCCTCATCAGCCTCCCACTACGGAGCGGATGGCTTCCAGGACTTCGATCTGCTCGGGGGAGAAATTCTCCCGCAGATGGGGTTCGGCCAACTGGCGGAAGGCGTCACGGTCCACGTCTTCGATGATCTCGAGCGCGCCGCTTTCGCGCCATTCGGCCAGGATCTGCTCCTCGGCCTCGGCGACGCATTCCGGCTCGCGCAGCATCGCTTCGTTGACCCCGTCCGTGAGCGCCTGCTGCTGCTCGGCGCTGAGCTCGTCCCACACACCGCCGATGATGATCACGTTCGAGCTGAGCTGGTGACTCGACAGGCTGACGTAGTCCTGGACCTCGTCCAGGTTGATGGCATCGATGTTGACGATCGGGTTCTCCTGACCGTCGACCGTACCCTGCTGGAGGGCCAGGTACAGCTCCTCGAAGGCCACCTCGACCGCTTCGGCGCCCATCGCGGCGGCGTTCAGCAGGAACGTCGGAGAGGGTGGGAACCGCATCCGCAGCCCCCTGAGATCATCGGGCGTGCGGATCGGCACGTTGGCCGTGAATTGCCGAGCGCCGGTGTCCCAGCCACCGAGGATCCGAACGCCGGTCGTCTCGAAGAACCCGTCCTTGAGTGCATCGGAGGCCTCGCCGCTGAAGAAGCGGTACATGTGATCGCTGTCGTCGAACACGAAGGCGCCGTCCACGGCGCTCATCGGTTCGTAGACGGCGGCGAGAGCCGACGCGCCCTGGAGGTCGATGTCGATGTCACCGGAGATGACCGACTGAATCCGGTCGGCGTCACCGCCCAGGGAACTTGCGCCGAAGATCTCGATGCTGAGTCCAACACCGGCCTCCTCGGCGATGTCGCGGATCACATTCGCACCACAGGCCACCTGCGGCTGTGCATCTTGGTAGCTGTGGGCGAGCACGAGCTCGACCTCTTGCGGGTCGGCCGTGGCCGCTGTCGTCGCGGTGGCCTGCGTCGTGTCGGACGCTACGGTCGTGTCGGAAGTTCCGTTGTCGTCGCCGCACGCTGCCAGCACCAGAAGTGTCGCCAGAGTGAGCGCAACGATACGCACTCGCCTTCTCATCGTCTCCCTCTCCTCACGTTGTCACCGGGGAACCGCAGTTCCACATAGTTGGACGCTGATCGATAGTACGGAACAGCGTACGATCATCGCAAATAGCTCAGGCGTTAGCCGGCAACGCGGATCCAGGTCTTGCCGCACGCCGATCCACTCCGCTCGAAAGCCAGCTGTGCCGCTTCCAGGGGGTATTCGTCGGTGACGATCCGGCCTGGCGCGAGTCGACCTTCGGCGATCAGGGCTATGGTCGCCTCGAAGTCGGCTGGATGGTCGTAGGTCAGGGAACCTCGCAGGGTCAGCTGGTGGCGGACCACGGTCTGCGCGTCGAGATCCAGCGGCCGGTTGTCGAGTCCCAGGCAGAGCAATGTGCCGCCGACCTCGACCCGGTCGAGCGCAACGGCCATCGATGACGGTGACCCCACCGTGTCGACGACGAAGTGGAAACGCCGGATGTTGCTGCTCGTCATCGGAACGGCGCCGAGGTCGGCCATCAAGGCAACCCGCCCCTGGTTGATGTCGTGTGCATGCACCGCGATTCCCCGCTCCAGCAGAGCGAGCGACATCACCATGCCTTGTGCGCCGAGTCCCACCACGAGGGCGGGGTCGGGCAGCGGCGCTCCCAGGCGTCGAAGTGCCGCCTGGGCCACGGTCGCCGGCTCCACACACACGCGATCGGTGATGGGCATCTCTGGAATCGACCAGGCAAACCGGCTCGGCAGAACGAGTCGCTCGGCGAGGGCGCCGGCGCGGTTCATGCCGACCGATTGACGTCGAACGCACGCTGAGGTCCAGCCGCGGCCGCATTGATCGCAAGCGAAGCACACCACGTTCGGTTCGACCACGACGATCTGGCCGATGCGCTCGACGGGCACCTCCGGTCCCACGGACTCGATGGTGCCGAAGGCCTCGTGTCCCATGATCCAGGGGTAGGCGGGCGCTTCCCAGCGCCCACTGAAGACACTCGTGTCCGAGCCGCACAAGCCGACCCCGCGCACCGCGATCCTCACCTCGTGCGGCCCCGGCTCCGGCTCGGGGACGTCGTCGACCACCACCTTCCCGGGCTCGAGGAGCAGTGCCGCCCTCATGCCGCCCTCTCCAATAGGCGTCGGGGGTTGACGACCATCATCTGCGTGATCTCATCCGACGACACGCCGGCATCACGGAGCATGGGGAGGACCCGCCGGCAGATCGTGTCCATCCGCCAGCGGGGCGCCGCCGTGGCACGCCAGGACGGCGGCGTGATGTGGCTGTAGAAAGCCGCATCCTGGGAGAGGACCATCTGGCGAGCGTAACCAAGCTCGAGGAGCGCCGCGACGGTCCGCACTCGCCGTTCGTCGGACAGTACGTGCTCCATACCGAAGCGGTCCATGCCGATCGTCGAACCGTTGTCCATCAGCTTTCGCAAGTAGTCGAGGTCTTCGGTGTCGCCTGAGTGACCGATGATGATGCGCTCTGCGGCCACGCCCTTCTTCAACAGGAATGCCTGCTGCTGCAGTCCGCTCTGTGCTGCAGGATCGGAGTGGGTGGTGATCGTGACCCCGGTTTCCTGATGGGCGACGGCTGCGGCCGACATGATGCGGGCGGCGTCTGGCGTGATTCTCTCCGGGGCGGTCATCACCTTGAGCATGCCGGCTCGCACTGCGCCACCGGCGATGCCGTCGCGAATGTCGCGGACGAACAGCTCGATGAGTGGGTCGACAAGAGCGATCGGCCGCCCGGGTCCGTGAAACCGGAAGTAGTGCGGCAGCACGTCCGGCGTATACCAGCCGGTGGCGGCCACGAGGTTGATCGGGACTTGCTCTGCGACGCGAGCCACCAGCCGTACGTCGCGGCCCAGGCCCGGGACCGTGAGGTCGACCACCGTACGTATCCCCTGCGTGTAGAGCGCGGTGAGGCCCGCCACGGCGGTCTGGACGGCGACGGAGGGGTCCCATTCGCCGTCCGGCAGGTTCACCTCGAGCTCAGGGTTACGGACGAAGATGTGCTCGTGGATCAGCGTGACGCCCAGTTCGGAGGAGCCGACCGGACCGCGAAACGTCTCGACGAATCTCACCGCGACCCACCTAGCGTTCCGGTTGTCCGCCTCCGCGGCGCTCGACGCGGTCCCGCACCTCGTCCGTGGCCGCCCCCAGCTCCTGCGCAAGCGGTGGCACCACGCCCGGTGTGCGTGACAGCCTCGGCACGACCCCCGGGACCAGCAACGGTTTCTCCAGCCGGTGGTCCTCCACCTCGACGAAAGCGCCTCGCGCCTGAAACTGGGGGTCCGAGACGATGTCCGCAATGCTGTTGATGCGGCTGACGGGAACGCCGTGGTCGCGAAGGACCGCAACGATCTCGTCGGCGGTCCGGGTCTTCGTCCAAGCAGCAATCGAATCATCGAGCTCGGCACGCCGCAAGACCCGCCCCTCGTTGGTTGCCAGCGAGGGGTCGGTGGCGTAGTCGTCCCTGCCCAGGATTTCGCACAGCGTCCGGAAGAGTCCGGTGGTGTTCGCGGCGATGCACACCATTGATCCGTCGGCAGCGGGATATGCGTTGGTGGGCGCCGAATTGTGCGCGATGTTCCCTGTCCTCCGACGCACGGCTCCGTGGTAGGAGTACTCGGGCAGCACTCCCTCCAACATCGCGAAGATCGACTCGGTCAGGGCGACGTCAACGATCTGGCCGCGGCCTGACGACTGGCGCTCGTGAAGCGCCACGAGCGCGCCGATGACGGCGTGCAGCGAAGCGATGGAATCGCCGAGGCTGAGCCCTGCCCGCGCGGGCGGCCGATCGGGCTCCCCGGTGAGGAACCTCAGGCCGCCGGCGGCTTCCGCGACGGTGCCGAACGCCGGCTGATGGCTCAACGGACCTGTCTGACCGAACCCGGAGATCCGGATCACGATGAGACCGGGATTGGCCTCCATCAAGTCGTCCGGCTTCAGATTCCAGCTCTCCAGCCGGCCGGGCCGGAGGTTCTCGATGAGGACGTCACTCTCGACGGCCAGCTGCCTGAAGAATGCCTGATCCACGGGATCGTTCAGGTTGGCCGTCACGGAGAGCTTGCCGCGCGATTGGATGAGGTGCCAGAGCGAATCGGTGCCATTCCAGGTCATCCCCCAGCTGCGAAGGGGATCACCACTGTCCGGCTGCTCGACCTTGATGACCTCGGCGCCGAAGTCCGCGAACATGCGAGCTGCAAAGGGCCCCGCGATCAACGTCCCGAGTTCGAGAACCCGCAGGTCCGACAGCGGCCCTGCGCGCGTTCCCCCGTCGGCGCGGTGTTCCGTATTGTTGGACATCGGCCCAGATTATTGGACGTGGTTCGGCCCGGTCAATCGCGGCAGAGTCGACCGGGGTGATGCTTGGCCGGCGTACCGGCCTTCCCCTCACGCCGAGTCTTGTTGGGCTTCGCGGCGCGGGGCGTCCAGCGCTTGTCATCGACGCTCGGCGGGAACCACGTCGAGAGGCGAACGTACAATGCCCCGCCTTCCGGGAGCAGACCATCGACGTCACGCCTGCCTTCGTCCTCGCCACCTGGGCGGCCGGCCTCTCCGCCGGCGCCGCACTCGTGGTGCTGTGGCGGATCGTCGGGCCGGGCTTCACCTGGCTGGCAGGTGGCGTGACGTTGCTGGCCGGGATCGTGGCGGTGGCCGCCGGCGCCGGGCGGCTCGCGGTCGCCGGGACGCTGTTGGCGCTGGGCGGGACCGTGGCGGCTCGCCGTCCCCGGCTGGCGGCGGCGGGGCTGGCGCTCGGGGCGGCCGCCTACGCGGTGGCTGCGGTGAGCGAGGGCGAGGCGCTGCTGGCGGTGACCGGGGCGGTGGCGCTGGGTGCCATCAGCACCGAGATGCTCCTCGGCCACTGGTACCTCGTGGACCCGCGCCTGCCCCGCTGGGCGCTGCACCGCCTCGACGAAGCCGCCGCTACCGGGCTCGCCCTGGATGTGGCGGCGCTGGTGGTGCTCGGAGTGCTCACCTGGCCGGCGGGCGACGACGTGATCGGATGGGCGTTCGTCGCGTTGGCCGCAATGAGCGCGCTGCTGATCGTGGCGGTCTGGTTCGCGCTGCGGGAGCCCCGGTACTCCGGGGTGATGGCGGCCACCGGCCTGTCTTACCTCGCGGTGCTGACCGTGTTCGGGGCGAGCGTCACCGGCCGCATCCTGGTGGCGTAGGCGCCGTTCCTAGAGTGGCCGTCGGCATGAGGATCTACACCCGCAAAGGAGACGACGGTACCACCGGCCTCTTCTACGGCGGCCGGGTGCGCAAGGACGCCGCAGGGCCCGAGGCCTACGGCACCGTCGACGAGGCGGTCTCGGCGCTGGGCGTCGCCAGGTCGCTCGCCGGCGGGGAGATGGCGGAGCGGCTGCTGGCCTGCCAGCGGGACCTGTTCGTGCTCGGCGCCGAGCTGGCGACGGCGCCGGAGAACCGTGCCAAGCTCGTTGCGGGCCAGAGCCTCGCCACCCGCGCCATGGTCGACCGGCTCGAGCATTGGATCGACGAAGCCGTGGCCGACCGGGGCCTCCCCACCGAGTTCGTCGTTCCGGGCGGCACGCGGCTGGCGGCTGCGCTCGATCTCGCCCGGACGGTCATCCGGCGCGCCGAGCGGCGAGCCGTGACGTTCTTCGCCGGGGCCGGGCTGGGCGACTCGCTGGTGGTGCCTTACCTGAACCGGCTGGCCGACTACGCCTACGTGCTGGCCAGGTCCGCGGAACACGACTGGGAGCCGTCTCGTTCCGGCGACGGCCCCGCCGAATCAGAGGAGTGAGCATGGAGATCGCAGCGGGCGGCCCGCTCGCAGAGGCCGCGGCCGATGGGCTCGTGGTGCCCGTGACGAGCGAGCGCGGCTGGGGTCCCGGGGCCGTCTGGGCGGTGGAGCAGCTAGGCGGCTGGCTGGAGGGCTGGCTCGACCAGAGCGAGTTCACCGGCAAGGCCGGCCAGGTGGCCGCGGTGCCGGGTGGCAACGACCTCGATTTCACCACCGTGTTCTTCGTGGGCCTCGGCGACGACCCCGACGCCGAGACCGTTCGCAAAGCAGCGGGATCGGTAGGGCGGGCGGCTCGGCAGTTGGGGTCGCTCGTCACGACCGTCCACCTGGTAGCCGACCATGCTGCCGGGGCGTTCGCCATGGGCCTGGTGCTCGGTCAATACCGCTTCGACAAGCACCGCAGCGAACCGAAACCGGTACTCACCGAGCGCCTGATCCTGGCCGAGGCCACCGACGACCATCTGGCTGCCGCCCGCCGGGGGTGGACGGTTGCCGAGGGCGTCCGCATCGCCCGCGACCTCGTGAACGAGCCGTCGGGCCACAAGCCCGCCACCGAGATCGCCCGCATCGCCACCGAGCTGGGGGACGCCGCCGGGGTCCGGGTGGAGGTCCGCGACGAGGAGGACCTGGCCGCGGGCGGCTTCGGGGGAGTACTGGCCGTCGCCGCCGGC
>CAYGCW010000089.1:0-9036 GCA_964348465.1 uncultured Acidimicrobiia bacterium
GGAGACGGCTCAGGGCATCTTCATCAACTTCGAGAACGTGCGGCGCACCGCCCGCCTCAAGCTCCCGTTCGGGATCGCCCAGATCGGCAAGGCGTTCCGCAACGAGATCACGCCGGGCCAGTTCGTGTTCCGCACCCGCGAGTTCGAGCAGATGGAGATGGAGTACTTCGTCCACCCCGACGAGGTCGACAAGTGGTTCGAGTACTGGGTAAACGAGCGCTATCGCTGGTACCTCGACCTCGGCATCGACGAAGGCAACCTGCGCACCCGTCCCCACGAGCCCGATGAGCTGGCCCACTACGCGGCCGCCGCCACCGACGTCGAGTACCGGTACCCCTGGGGATGGGACGAGCTGGAGGGAATCGCCAATCGGACCGACTTCGACCTGCGGGCCCACGCCGCGGCCAGTGGCGTCGACCTGCGCTATTTCGACGGAGACTCCCAGGAGCACTACTACCCGTATGTGGTGGAACCGGCGGCCGGCGCCACCCGCAGCACTTTCGCGTTCCTGATGGACGCCTACACCACCGAGGAGGTGCGAGGCGAAGAGCGAGTGGTGCTGAAGCTCGATCCCCGGCTGGCGCCGATCAAGGTGGCGGTCCTGCCGCTGTCGAAGAAGCCCGACCTGGTGGAGGTGACCGAGAGGGTCGCGGCTCTGTTGCGGCCCCACTGGCGGATCGAGGTCGACGTCACGCAGTCGATCGGCCGCCGCTACCGGCGCCAGGACGAGATCGGCACGCCGCTGGCCGTTACCGTCGACTTCGACTCGCTCGACGACCACGCCGTCACCGTGCGCGACCGCGACACCATGGAACAGGACCGCATCGGCTTCGACGCCCTCGTCGGCTACCTCCGGGAGCGTCTGCCTCCGGTCTGAGCCGAGGTCAGGCGAGACGCCCGCCCGCCACGTACAGGTTGCGCATCAGCGGGTCACACCTGACCAGCCGGCCCGTGAACGACACCAGCTCGCCGCGGCGAGTGGCGAGCACGTCGGCCGCCTCGGGTGGCAGTTCCACCACCGCCTCGACGTCCCTGCCCGCATACAGGTCGTTGGCGAGGCGGTGTACCCGCACCAGCGCCTTGGTTCCAGGTCCGTTCCGGAAGTCCAGGTCGCTGCGGTAGGTCGACGACCGTACCAGCGGGCCTTCCCAGCGCACCCGCGCCCCCTCGTATCGCTCCTCGAACATGCTGGTGGTCTCGAAGCTCAGGTTGGACGGGTCGAACAGCGCTTCGGCGACTTCTGCTGCCGAAGGGCCGGCCGCATCGAGGTCGAGCATCGGGACGGAGTCCGGCTCGGACGGGTCGTCGCGGGCGCGGCGGTCCTCCGCCCGCTCACGCCACCGCGCCACCTGGTCGTCCTCGGGCAGGACTTCGGCGAGCCGCCCGAACTCGCGGGCCGACTCGTCGTAGCGGCCGGCGCCGTACAGCACCTCGGCCTCGGTGCGGAGCGTCTCCACATCCGGAGAGCTGCGGGCGGCTTCCACGGCGAGATCGGCAGCCGCTCCGAGGTTGCCGGCGCGTTGTGTCTCCAGTGCCCGCTCGAGGGCCGCCGGCGGCGGAGCCGCCAGCGCCCTGGCGACGTCGACCATGCGGCGCACGCTGCCGGTGAGAGCCCCCGGCCGTCGCTCCAGCCCCCGTGTCTGCCAACGGAGCCAGCGGTCCGCAATCACTCCGTTCGGGTACTCCGCCAGGAACCGGTGCACCGCCATCCGTCGCACCGGCGTCAGGAACGCAGCCACCCGTTCGGGATACTCGCCGCGGACGATGATGTCGCGGTCGAAGGCTGCGTCCCCGACTTCGATGTCCTGCCCGCCGAAGAAGGTCTTCAGCCGGGAGAAGAGCCGGGCCCGGGTCATGCCCAGGCCGAGGCCGAGGGGCGGAAAGGCCACCCGGTAGCCGGTGTAGAGCCGGCGCTCCCTTCCGACCCGGTGGTAGAAGGTATCGACCGCCACGGGATATCCGTCGACCCGGCCACGCATCCGATGGTGGGCGCTCTCGTCGTTCGTGAGCCACGCTCGCAACGACGGGCTCCGGGGTGCGTAGCGCAGCCCGAGCTGCGTTGCGGCTTCCGACCAGGCATGCTCCGTCTGGCGCCGGACGGCGCCCCATACCTTGTAGGCGACAATCGCCACGATGGCGACCAACAGGATGAAGGTCAGCAAGCCGCCCACCGGCCGCAGTCTATGAATCCGGCCGCCGCGGGCGCGGCTCTGCGCCTCAGAGTCCCTCGGCCTCGAGCTCCTTCTCGAACGCGGCGAGCTGCCGGGCCGTCTCGGCGTCGTCCCAGTCCAGCTCGGCGGCGAGCACCGCGGCGATGCGGGAGGCGTCCTTCCGTCCGTGGTCGGGCGTGAACCACGACAGTCGCGTCCGGCGCAGGGTGACGTCGCTGATCGTGGCGGCGGACTCGTGGCGGGCGGCATGGGCGACCTCGGCGAGCAGGGTGCCGTCGCCGAGGCGCTCCCGCAGCTCGGGCCGGCTCGCCGCGAGGTCGAGGACGTCGGCGGCCCCAGTGCCGTATCGCTGGTGGAGGACGGGAGCGAGCGCCCGGGGCAGCGCCAACTCGTCGAGGCGGGCGTGGAGGCGCTCGGGGCCTCCCGACGCGCCTGCCCCTGCAAGCGCAACTCGCGACGTGCGGCTGCGGGCGCGAGCCCCGAGGATGGCGGCGGCTCGGTCGGTCGCGTCGGCGGCGATACGCCGGTACCCGGTGAGCTTCCCTCCCGCGACCTGGACGTAGCCAGGGCCGGCGACGGTGACCTTGTGCTCGCGCGAGGCCTCGGCCGTCGAGCCGTCGCCGGTGTCCACGAGCGCCCGCAGGCCGCCCCATGCGCTGAGCGGCTCGAACGGCGGCACGTCGAGGTACTGGTGGACATGGCGCGTCAGGTAGGCGACATCGTCCTCATCGGCGGCGGGGTGGGCGGGGTCGCCGCGGTACGGGGTGTCGGTGGTGCCGATCACCGCCATGCCCTGCCAAGGGACGACGTACATCAGCCGCTCGTCCTCGGTCTCGGGAAGTACCACCGCCTCGTCGGCGATCCCGACCGCCCCCTTGGTGGTCACCAGGTGGGCGCCCTTGCTGCGAACGACGTCGAGGACCTCGGCCGCCGCGGCTTCCGGTGGTCGGAAGGCACCGGTGGCGGCCACCACCACCTGCGCCGGCACGGTCAGCCGCTCTCCTCCGAGGTGATCCTCGACGTGCACGACGTAGCCGCCTGCGGGACGGGGCTCCGTGGCGGTCACCTCGGCCCAGTTGAGGGCCACGGCGCCGTGCTCGACGGCGGTGCGAAGCGCTGCCAGGGTGAGGCGGGCGTCGTCGGTCTCCCCGTCGTAGTAGACGAAGGCCCGCTTGAGGCCCGTCCGGCGCAGTCCCGGGACCCGCCGGCACGCCTCGTCGGCGGAGATCACCCGATGGCGCAGATGGCGCCGCCGCCCGAAGATCCGGCCGCCGAGCAGGTCGTAGAACCAGAGGCCGAGGCGCAGTGCGATCTCGAAGATCCGCGGGTGGCGGACCCAGCGGGGGACGTCGCCGAAGCCGCGGTCCTGGTAGATCGGAATGACGAACCGCAGCGGCTGGGCCAGGTGGCCGGCGATGCGCTCCAACACCTTCTGCTCCCGCAGGCCCTCGTGGACGAGGCCGAAGCGGAACTGCGGCATGTAGCGGATACCGCCGTGCAGGAGCTTCGTGGACCGGCTCGACGTGCCGGACGCGAAGTCCGCCCGGTCGGCGATTGCCACCCGCAGCCCGCGAGTGGCGGCATCGAGGGCGATGCCGGCGCCGACGATCCCGGCTCCGATCACGAAGACATCGACCTCGTCGGCGGTGCGCATCGCCTCGAGCTGACCGGATCGGGCCCAGGCCTCAGCCATCCAGGCACCACCCCCGGGCGGCGGCCCCGGGATCCGCAGCCTGCTGGGGCCGGTCCGAAACGCGCCGGACGGCGCCGGGGTCGAAGCTGCCCTCGGGGTTCGGGAACGCGATGTGCACGGCCGGTCGATGCTAACGGCCCCCGTGGCCCAGACCGTCCCCGGCGGGACGCTCCTACACTCGGCGCCGATGGCCTACCGGCGTGACGACATCGAGCGGGTGCGGGCCGCAACGGACCTGGTCGAGCTGGTCGGCGAAATCACCAAGGTCAAGCGGAGCGGCCGCTCCACCATGGCCGTCTGCCCGTTCCACCAGGAGAAGACGCCCTCGCTCTCCGTGGACGGCGCGCGCGGCCTGTATCACTGTTTCGGGTGCGGCAAGAGCGGCGACTTGTTCCGCTGGGTGCAGGAGACACAGAACGTCGACTTCACCGACGCCGTGGAGCTGCTGGCACGCCGGGCCGGGATCACGCTGCACGTCGAGCCGGGCGCAGCCCGGCGCCGCGGGGAGCGGGAGGAGCTGGTGGCGGCGGTCCGGAGAGCCGTCGACTTCTACCAGGACACGCTGCGCACCGGTGCCGACGCGGGTCCGGCGCGGGCTTACCTGCGCGGCCGTGGCTACGACGCCGGCACGGTCGAGCGTTTCGAGCTCGGCTTCTCGCCGCCGGGGTGGGACGCCCTGGTCGGCCACCTGCGCCATGCGCGAGTTCCGGAGAAGGCTGTGCTGGGCGCAGGGCTGGCCGTTCGTAGCCGCCGCGGCCGCCTCGTCGATCGGTTCCGAGGGCGGGTGATGTTTCCGATCTTCGACCTGCGAGGGGACCCGGTGGGCTTCGGCGCCCGCCGGATGGAGGGCGGCGAAGGCCCCAAGTACCTCAACTCCCCCGAGACGCCGCTGTATCACAAGTCGCGACTGCTGTACGGGCTGAACCAGGCGAAGGGCGAGATCGTCCGCGCCGGGTGGGCGGTGGTGGTCGAGGGCTACACCGACGTCATCGGGATGGCCGAGGCGGGTATGCCGGTGGCGGTGGCCACCTGCGGGACGGCGCTGGGATCGGGGCATTTCGACCTGTTGCGCCGCTTCACGGAGCGGGTCGTGCTGGCGTTCGACGCCGACGCCGCCGGGGCCGGCGCATCCGTGCGCGGGTTCGAGCAGTCGATCCCGGGCGACCTCGACCTGCGGGTCGCCGCCCTGCCCGAGGGGAAGGACCCTGCCGACCTCGTATCCGGCGGCGAGGTGGAGCTGCTCCGGGAGGCGCTCGAAGAGTCCGAGCCGCTGCTGCAGTTCCGTATCGAGCGGGAGCTACGCCGCTTCGAGCTCGACGAGCCCGAGGCCAGGGCCAGGGCGGTGCGCGCGGCGGCGGCGATCGTCGCTCGCCATCCCGACGCCGTCGCCCGCCATGAGTACGCGCTCGTCGTGGCTCGACTGACGGGAGTCGACGCCGCGGTCGTCGAGTCGGCGGTGCGGCAGGCGGCGGGGCCCCAAGCCGCCGAGCCGCCGCCCGAGGCCTCCCGGCGCCGCCGCTCGGGCCACGAGAAGGCGGAGCGGGAGCTGCTGCGCCTGTTGCTCGCGAACGACCGTCGCGTGCGAGAGCTCGACGTGGGCGCCGCCGATTTCTTCGAAGGACCGCACCGCGTTCTCTACGAGCAGGTGGCGCCGGCCATCGAGGCGCTGCCTCCCGGCGAGGAGCCCGACCTCGGAGCGCTGGTGGGGGACGGTGGAGATCTTGCCGGGCTGATCGGGGAGCTGGCGCTGGACGACCGGCCGCTCGCAGAGGCCGTCGATGTCCTGCGCCGGGTCCGGACGCTGGCTCTCGACCGCCGGATCGAGGATTTGGAGCGCAAGCTGGCCGCCGCGGAAGCCGAAGGGGAGACGGAGACCTATACCGAGATATTCAAGGAGTTGGTAGCTTTGCAGCGGACCCGCAAGGAGATGGGCGGCCCGTCGTGAACCCGATCGCAGCCAGCGTCGTCGAGGAGCTGAAAGGGCGCGCCCGCCAACGCGGCTTCGTCCTCATGGGCGAGGTGCTCCAGGAGCTCGAGGACGCCAAGGCCCCGGCGGAGTCGTTCGACGACACCTTCGACGCCCTGCGGGCATCGTCGGTTCAACTCGTCGAGGAAGGCCAGGGGGCCCTGGAGGACGACATGCTCGCCTCCGACGACCTGGTGGCGGTGTCTGATCCGGTGCGCATGTACCTTCAGGAGATCGGCCGGGTCGCGTTGCTCTCCTCTCAGCAAGAGGTCGAGCTGGCGATGCAGATGGAGGCGGGGTTCCGGGCCGAGGAGAAGCTCAAGGAGGGAGCCGCCGACCTCACGGACGAGGAGCGCCTCATCCTCGAGCGCAGCGCCCGGGTCGCCGACCGGGCCCGCAAACGCCTCGTGGAGGCCAACCTGCGGCTCGTCGTGTCGATTGCGAAGAAGTACGTCGGGCGCGGCATGTCGCTGCTCGATCTGGTCCAGGAGGGAAACCTCGGGCTGATCAGAGCGGTCGAGAAGTTCGACTACCGGAAGGGGTTCAAGTTCTCGACCTACGCCACGTGGTGGATCCGCCAGGCAGTCACCAGGGCGCTCGCCGACCAGGGCCGGACGATCCGCGTCCCGGTCCATATGGTCGAGACGATCAACAAGCTGGCGCAGGTGCAGCGGACGCTGATGCAGGAGCTGGGCCGGGAGCCGTCGATATCGGAGATTGCCTCCGAACTGGAACTGGCTCCCGAGAAGGTCACGGAATTGCGGCGCATCGCCCAGGATCCCATCTCGCTGGAAGCACCGCTCGGAACCGAGGACGACTCGACGCTGGGCGACTTCGTCGAGGATCGGGAGGCCGAGGTGCCGGTGGAGGCGGCGTCGTTCAAGCTGTTGCAGCAGTACCTGGGACTGGCGCTGGAGGAGCTCAACGAGCGGGAGCGGCAGGTGATCGTGATGCGCTTCGGGCTGGCGGACGGCAAGGTGCGGACGCTGGAGGAGGTCGGCGCCCACTTCAAGGTCACCAGGGAGCGGATCCGCCAGCTCGAAACCAAGGCGCTCGCCAAGCTGCGCCAGCCGGCGCGCGCCAAGCGATTCGAGGGCTACCTCGAAGGGGGTTAGGCGGCGCCTTCGACGGCTTCGCGGACCTTCTCCGACGCCTGGTTGAGCCCGTTGCTGATCGCTTCACGGGCTGCGGCGGTCGAGATGTCGACGGCGGCTCGTCCCTGGGCGACCACCTTCCCGACGACCGGGTCGTCGGTCACCTTCTGCCAGGCGCGCTGGATCTGGTGGTAGCGCTCACGTCCGGCTTTGGCCCCGAGGACGTAGCCCACGCCGAAGCCGATGGCCAATCCGGTGCGGAATCTCATGGGTCTTATTGTGGCATGCGCGTAGTACCATCCGCCGCCCCTTTCCGGGGCAGCTCCTTCCGGGGTAGCTCAATTGGCAGAGCGCCGGACTGTTAATCCGTAGGTTGTGGGTTCGAGTCCCACCCCCGGAGCGTCCCAAGACCTCGTGGCCGGCAGAAGACGGCGGAAGTCCCGGCCGCGTGCCGGCCGGCGGACCTGTCTTGCCTCACACGCAGAGGTCGGTGCCCCAGTCGGTGTGGCCCCGGCCCGGCTGGCAGCGAAACTCCCGGCGGCCATGGAGCAGCCGCTGCACACCCGCGGTGCCGCCGACGTATCCCTCGTCGACGAAGGTGAACAGGTAGCGGATGGCGGCCACCGAGTCATCTTCGAGCGACTCGAACGTGATCGTGACGTCGGTTTCGCCGGACCCGGCTGAGGGGCCGTAGGCGAGCGTGAAGGGCTCCTGCGGGCTCGCCCCGGCAGGGTCCATCCCGAGGATCGCCTGTGCCGCCGACTCCGGGTAGTGCCGGTAGCACGGCCTGGCGGTGGTCAGGTGAGCGTTGAACGACGCGACGTTGGCGAGCGACCCGCCGGGCGTCCAGTCCGGCGATTGGGGCCACGCCAGCGTTCCCGACCGGCAGCAGCGCTTCTTCGGCTTGCAGAGGGCGGCGAGGAGACCGGCGAGGCCCGTCACCGCCACGAGGCGCTTGATGTAGCGTGCCATGGCATCACGCTACTCCGCCGGGCGCCGCCAGGGCGGGGGCGGGGCGATCGAGTGTTGTGCCCACCCGGCCCCCACCCGGGCGCGAACCTCGTTTCTATCCGAACGTCACCGTGAGCGTCATCGTGAGCACCGGCACTGGGGCGTGCTTCTGGGGGCACGGTCCCGGATGACCCCAGTCGGCGACGGCCGCCGTGCACGGCGCGTACCAGGTGCCGACGAACTCGTGGTCACCGGCGCTCAGCCCGGCGGGGAAGTTGTAGAGCCACCGCTTGGAGAGGTTCGTGCCGCCGGCGCCGTCGTCGACCCTCTCGGTGACCGCACGGCCGCGCCCGAGGGACTCGCCGTCGAGCGTCAACTCGAACCCGTATCGGCCCACCGGCTTGTTGACCGCAGGATCGAGGCCCCAACCGTGCAGCACATGGAACGGCGTGCCGGCGGCGTAGACCGTCGGGTCACCCACGAGCACGTTGATCCGGTCGCCCGCCGGCGCCGGTGCGGCGCCGGCCGGTACCGTGGCACCGAGGACGGCCACCAGCGCCGTCACCGCCATGACGATCCCAACCCTGCGAGTCATCCTCCACCTCCCGTGGTCGTTCAGAGCGCATTCAACCACGCTCGGCAGCCGCGCTCATCGGCAGCGGAGGTTTCAGGGACTGGTCGACACACCGCGTCCCGGATGGTGCTCCATCACTGGAGACCTCGGGTGTTGCGAGAGCCGTGCCCCGGCCGGGCGGCAGCACACCTGCTGAAAGGGAGCCGGGTCTGCCGACTCGACGCGGCTAGCGCCAGGTAGAAGCCCGTGGCTTGCCGCGGCGCTCGTGCTGCCAGCAGTAGTCACCCTTCGTGTAGCGGGACAGCACCGTGGTGCAATCAGGCGCCGAGCACCGCCTGCCCTTGTCGTAGGCGTCGGGCGCCCGCGACTCCGAACTGACGCGTCGACCTCGTTGGCTCATACCGTCATGGTACGACAGACCGTGCGCAACGCACAAAGACGCCGGTGCTGTAACGGAGGGTAGGCGAATGCGGCCCGGCGACCACTATTCGTCGCCAAGAGGACCGAACCAGCACCTACCAGGCCCCCCCTCCGCCGCCCCCTCCGCCCCCGCCACCGCCGCCGGAGAAGCCGCCGCCGCCCCCGCC
>CAYGCW010000090.1:0-8958 GCA_964348465.1 uncultured Acidimicrobiia bacterium
GCGGTGGAGACGGCCGAAGTCACCCAGATGCCGTCGGCGAGCGTACCCGTCGACGAGGCCACGGCGCCCAAGGTGCTGCGGCTGATCGACCTGCTCGACGAGCTCGACGACGTCCAATCGGTCTACGCCAACTTCGACATCTCCGACGAGGTGATGGCGGGGGTAGCTGCGGCCGAGTAGGTGGCAGCCGGTGGGGGCGGCCGAGTACGTCGCAGCTTGGTAGGTTCGCCTTCATGGACATCGCCAAGGCGAAACGCACCTATCGCGCCAACGCCGCCCAGGAGGACATCGAGCGCCACCTCGAGCGGCGCCTGAAGTGCACGATCGGCACCCTCAACCCGGACGGGTCGATCCACCTCGCCTTCGTCATCTTCTTGTGGGAGGACGGCAGGCTGTACTTCGAGACGGCGTCGATCACCAAGAAGGCCCGCAACGTCGCGGCCAACCCCACCGCCTCGTTCGCGTTCGAGTCGGGCGACGGATTCATGGCCATGGCCGAAGGCACCGCCCGCCTCATCGAAGGCGACGAAGCCCGGGCTATCAACGAACGGCTCCGCGCCAAGTATCTGACCGACCAGGTCGTCGACTCGGTCGGCGCGGCGTGGGGAGACATCGACGACGTCGCCGTCGAGATCACCCCGCACAAGTGGCGCTCGTGGGACAGCTCCCGCTTCTACGACATGAGCGCCGAAGCGGCCGGGGGACTGAGCACTGACCAATGGTGGAAAGGCGCCGACTGACACGCGCTCGGGGTTGCCCGCCGCCGTGGAGGTCGTTCGGGTCTGAGCCGGACACGCCGTCGGCGGCAAAGGCGCGACGGTCGATTGCGGTCGGAGCCAATGTCGCTCAGCCCACGGCAATCAGCACCACGGCCAGGCCCGTGAGCGCCATTCCGGTGTACTGGCGGGGTGTGATCGGCTCGTCGAGGATCAGCCGGGCGGCGAGCACCGTCCACGCCGGGTAGAGCGACGCCAGCACCGCGGCGAGGACGAGCAAGGCACGCTGGAGGGCGAGCACCGCCAGGACGCTGGCGGCGGTGTCGAGGACGGTGGCGAGCGCGATCAGGCCTTTGGCGTTGCCTGGGCGGAGGCGGTGCCGGGTGGCGAGCACGGCAGCGGCGAGCGCGGCGATGGCGACTACCCGGGCCGACGCCAGGGGCCAGATGCCCGACTCGGGGGCGGTGCGCGCGATGAGGATGACGAAGACGCCGAACGACGCGCCGGCTGCGGCGCCGAGACCGGTGCCCCGGTCGAAGCCCCACCGCGCTCCGGTCGGCGCCGCCACCAGCAGAATGGCGGGGAAGGCGGCGAGCACTCCCACGATCGCCAGCCACCCGGGCCGCTCGCCGGTGGCGAGGCCGAACGCCACCGGCACCACCGCGGTGACGAGCGCCGTGACGGGTGCGACAACGCCCATCCGGGCCACGGCCAGGCCCTGGTACAAGGCCACGAGGCCGATCGCTCCCGTGGCGCCGGCGGCCGCCCCCCAGGCGAGGTCGGTGCCGAGCGGCCCCCCGGCCGGGATCAGCGGTCCGAGGGCGAGGATGATCAGCAGCCCGGCGCTCTGCGAGAGGGTGGCCACGGTGAGCACCGGGGCGCGGCGCGTGGCGACCCCGCCGACGAAGTCGGCGAAGCCGAAGAAGGTGGACGACAGGGCGGCCATCAGCAGCGGCACGTCCGGGACGCTACTGCGGAGGTCGGTCGGAGGGTCGAGGCGTGGCCCGGCCCGACGCTGCGGGACGGGCCACCTGCCCCGCAAACGGCGGGGGCGGATCGGGGAGATGCTTGGTCGTGTCGGGGTGGGCGGGTAACGTGCCCGTACATATGTTCGTGCTCGGCATCGACCCGGGATTGGCCCTGACGGGCTACGCCATCATCGAGGACCGGCCGGCCCGGCCCCGGGCCGTCGCCGCCGGGGTCATCCGCACGGATGCAGACCGTTCCACGGCAGAGCGCCTGGTCGAGCTCTACGACGATCTGTCGGCCCTGGTCGCCGAATTCGCGCCGGGGGAGGCCGCGATCGAGGAGGTGTTCGTGAACCGCAACCTCCAGACCGCCACCGGAGTCGGCCGGGCGGCCGGAGTTGCCATGCTGGCCGCCGCCCGTGCCGGCTGCCGGGTGTTCGAGTACACGCCGACGGCCGTGAAGATGGCGGTGGCCGGCGATGGCGCCGCCGACAAGGCCGGGGTGGCGTCGGTGGTCGCCCGCCGGCTCGGGCTCGATGCCCCGCCGGCACCGGCGGACGCGGCAGATGCGCTCGCGGTCGCCCTCTGCCACGTGCAGTCGAGCGGGCTGCGGCGGGCCGTGGAGCGGGTCCGATGATCGGCCGGCTGCGGGGCACCCTCGTCGCCAAGCTGCCCAGCACCGTCGTCCTCGACGTAGGCGGTATCGGTCACGAGATCGCCGTCACCCCGCGGGCGCTGGTGGAGCTCCCGGGGGTGGGCGAGGAAGCGGTGCTGCACACCCATCTCCACGTCCGGGAGGATCAGCTTGCGCTGTTCGGATTCCCGGCCGCGCCGGAACGGGACCTGTTCCGGATGCTGCTCGGTGCGTCCGGCGTGGGCCCCAAGGTGGCCATGGCCATCTGTGCCACCCTGGCTCCCGACGACCTGCGCCGCGCAGTGCTCGGCGACGACATCGACGCCCTCCAGGCCGTGCCGGGCATCGGGAAGCGCTCCGCGCAGAAGTTGATCCTCGAGCTGCGGCCGCGCCTCGATCTCCCGGACGGAGACCTTCCCGGCGGCACCGGCAGCGTCCTCGCCGAGGTGCGGGAGGCGCTGGAGGGGCTGGGATACCAGGCGACCGAGATCAGGGCCGTTGCCGCCACACTGCCCGGCGAGGGAAGTGTCGAGGAACTGCTCCGCCTGGCACTCAAGGCGCTCGGCAGGGAGCGCCAGGCATGAGGGAAGAGGGCCTGCTCGCAGGCGCGCCTCAGCCCGATGACGACGTCATCGAGGTCGAAGCCGGACTGCGGCCGCGCCGCATGGCCGAGTTCGTCGGCCAGGAGGAGTTGAAGGAGCGCCTCGCGATCCTCGTCGAGGCCGCCCGGGGCCGGGGCGAGGCCCTCGACCACGTGCTGTTCTCAGGACCTCCCGGGCTCGGCAAGACCTCGCTGGCGGGAATCCTCGCCGCCGAGATGAGCGCCCAGTTCCGGGCCACCTCGGGTCCTGCCCTGGAGCGGGCCGGCGATCTCGCCGCGGTTCTCACCAACCTCGAGCCGGGCGACGTCCTGTTCATCGACGAGGTCCACCGCCTGCCGCGGATCGTTGAGGAGGTGCTCTACCCGGCCATGGAGGACTTCCATCTGGACATCGTCGTCGGCAAGGGCCCCGCCGCCCGTTCGATCCGGCTGGAGCTCCCGCCGTTCACGCTGGTGGGCGCCACGACTCGGGTGGGCCGGGTGGCGCCGCCGCTGCGGGACCGCTTCGGGTACGTGTCGCGCCTCGACTACTACACACCCCCAGAGCTGGAACAGGTCGTACTCCGGTCGGCCGGGATCCTCGACGTGGGGATCACCGCCGACGGCGCCGCCACGATCGCGGCGCGGAGCCGGGGCACGCCCCGCATCGCCAACCGGCTGCTGCGCAGGGTGCGCGATTTCGCTGCGGTTCGGTCGGATGGGGTGGTCGATGGTCCCACGGCAGCGGAAGCCTTGCGCATGTTCGAGGTCGACGACATCGGCCTCGACAAGGTCGACCGCGCCATCCTCGAGGCCGTGGTCCACAAGTTCGGCGGCGGCCCGGTTGGTCTCGGGACGCTGGCGATCGCCGTCGGCGAGGAGCCCGAGACCGTCGAAGATGCCTACGAGCCGTTCCTGCTCCAGCTCGGGATGCTGCAGCGCACCCCGCGGGGGCGCATCGCCACCGCGCTCGCCTATGCGCACCTCGGACTGGAGGCGCCGGCATCCGTCGCCCAGCCGACGCTGCTCGAGGAGTGACGGCGCCACGCCGGCGACCCCATCGAGCGGGTTGATCGGCCGTCCGGCGTAAGATTCCGCCTCCCATGGCCCACGGCATCGACCTCGACCATGTCGCTCTGGGGGTGCGCGCCGCCCAGCCGTACCTCGACGTGCTGGTGGGGGAGTGGGGCGGCAAGGTGCGGGAGGGCGGCACCGCGGTCGGGTTCCGCGCCATGCAGGTGACGCTGGGCGGGATGCACGTGGAGCTGCTCGAGCCGTGGGAGCCGGAGCAGAACGACTTCCTGCTGCGCTTCCTCGACCGCCACGGCGAGGGACCCCATCACCTCACGTTCAAGGTCCCCGACCTCGCCGCCGAGGTAGACCGGCTCCGCACCCTCGGCCAGGAGCCGGTTCAGATCGACCTGGCGAACGTGTGGTGGAAGGAGTGCTTCCTGATGCCGCAGTCCGCCCACGGGACCGTGGTTCAGATCGCCCAGTCGGCGCTGGACGACCCCGCAGCGATGGCATCGCTGGCGCACCTCCCCGATCCGTGGCAGCGCCCATGGTGGCAGGAGCCGCCGGCGCCGGCGCCCGAGCAGGTGTCGCTGGAGCGGGTGATGCTTACATCGCCCGAGCCGGGCGACGCTGCGGCCTTCTTCTCCGACGTGCTCGGCGGCGAACTGACTCAGGGACCGGACGGCTACGAGCTGTCCTGGCCGGGAGGTGGCCGGCTGGCGGTCCGCACCGGCGCCGGACGCGGCATCGACTACCTCGAGATCGACCGCGGCCCCGACCGCCACCTCGCCGGGACCCGGTTCGTCGCGGCGGGCGACTAGTGGGGCCGGCGGCGTGCGTACCGCCGACTTCCACTACGACCTCCCGGAGGCGGCCATCGCCCAGGAACCCGCCGAGCCGCGCGACGCCGCCCGGCTCCTGGTGACCGCCACCATGGAGGACCACCGGTTCGCCGATCTGCCCGAGCTGCTCGACCCGGGCGACCTCGTGGTCGTGAACCGGACTCGAGTCCGGGCGGGCCGGCTGCACGGCCACAAGGCGGGCACCGGCGGCGCGGTCGAACTGCTGCTGCTCGGCAGGGAGGGCGAGCGATGGGAAGCCCTGGTGCGGCCCGCCCGCCGCCTGCGCGCCGGATCGGTCCTCGAGTTGGCCGGCATGGAAGCCACGCTGCTCTCCGATCCTGCTGCAGGCGTCGCCACCGTCGCCTTCGACGTCCGCGCCGTCGAGGTCGAGGCTCGGTTGACCGAGGTCGGCGAGATCCCGCTGCCGCCCTACTTCCACGGCACGCTTGCCGACCCTGAGCGCTACCAGACCATCTTCGCCAAGGAAACCGGATCGGCGGCCGCGCCGACGGCCGGGCTCCACTTCACGCCCCGGGTCGTGGAGGGTCTCGCTGCCCGCGGTGTCGAGATCGCCGAGGTCGAGCTGTCGGTGGGGCTGGACACGTTCCGGCCCATCGGGACCGACCGGGTCGAAGACCATCGCATCCACCGGGAGCGCTACGAGGTCCCGGAGGCGACCGCCGCCGCGGTCGGCGCCGCCCGTCGCCGCGGGGGGAAGGTGGTGGCGATCGGGACGACCGTGGTTCGGGCGCTGGAGTCGGCTGCGGCCGGAAAGGGCGAAGTGGAGCCGGCCGCCGGCGAGACCGGCCTGTTCATCACCCCCGGTTTCGAGTTCCGGGCCGTCGATCGGCTCGTGACCAACTTCCACGTTCCCGGCTCGACGCTGGTGGTGATGATCGAGGCGTTCATGGGGCTGGGCTGGCGGGCGGCCTACGCCACCGCCCTGGAGCGGGGGTATCGCTTCCTTTCCTTCGGGGACGCGATGCTGGCGGAGCGGGCGGCGTGAGCGGGCCGGTCTACTGGCAACCGACCGCAGGCGACGGCGCCGCCCGGGCGGGAGTCCTGCACACTCCGCACGGCCCGGTGGACACCCCCGGTTTCATGCCGGTGGGGACCCGGGGCACGGTCAAGGCGATCGACGCCAGGGACCTGGCCGAGGTCGGGGCGCAGATGGTGCTCGCCAACACGTACCACCTGATGCTGCGGCCAGGATCGGGGCGGGTGGCGCGGCTCGGCGGCCTGCATCGCTTCATGGCATGGGAGCACCCGATCCTCACCGACTCCGGCGGCTACCAGATCTTCTCGCTCGACGCCCGCGTCGACGAGGACGGCGTGCGCTTCCGTTCGACGTACGACGGCGCGGCCGTTTCGCTCACTCCGGAGGACGCCGTGGCGGTTCAGGAGGAGCTGGGCCCGGACGTCGCCATGGTGCTCGACGTGCTGGTCGGGCTTCCCGCCCCCCGCGAGGTGGTCGAGGGCGCCATGGCCCGTACCCTGCGGTGGGCGGAGCGCGCCCTGGCCGCGCATTCCCGACCCGACCAGGCGCTGTTCGGGATCGTGCAGGGCGGCGTCGACGTCGAGTTGCGCGGCCACAGCGCCCGTGAGACCGCCGCCCTCGGCTTCCCCGGATTCGGGATCGGGGGGCTGTCGGTGGGCGAGCCGCCTCCGGAGCGGAACGCCGCGCTGGCGGCGGCCGTGGCTGAGCTGCCGGCCGACCGGGTCCGCTACGTCATGGGTCTCGGCGACACGGCCGGCGTGCTCGACTCGATCGCCCGGGGCGCCGACCTGTTCGACTGCGTCTGGCCCACCCGGCTGGCGCGCCACGGAAAGGCCCTGACCCGGACGGGCGACCTGTCCATCCGGCGGGCCGAGTTCGCCGCCGACGACACCCCCAGCGATCCGGACTGCCGGTGCCTGACGTGCCGCACCTACAGCCGGGGCTATCTCCGGCACCTCCGTCTCACCGGGGAGTTGCTGGGGCATCGGCTGCTGAGCGTGCACAACCTGACCTACACCCTGGGTCTGATGGCCGAGGCCCGGGCGGCGATCACCGCGGGCACGTTCGCGGAGTTCCGGGTTGCGGTGGCGGCGCAGAGAGTTTCCGGCGAATCCGGCTACGCGTTACCATGACGGCCCCGGTTGCGACTCTCCCACGGCGTCATGCGCGCGCTGCCGGCCGGGGCTCGATCTCTGAGGAGGATTCGTGGAAAGCTTGATCTTCGCCCAGGACAGCACGTCCTCGGGCGGGAGCGGGTTGTTTGGCTTCCTGCTGGTGATCGCCGTGCTGGGCGGCTTCTTCTGGCTCTTCATCATCCGCCCGCAGCGAACCCAGGTCCGGAAGCGCCAGGAGCTGTCGGCGTCGCTCGAGGTGGGCGATGCGGTGCGCACCGGTCGTGGCATCTTCCGCGTCGTGCGCCGGGTCGACGACGAGTCGGTCGTGCTCGAGGTGGAGGACGGCGGGCTGCTCCGGGTGGCGCGGCTCGCAGTCGTCGCCAAGGACGGGGGCCCGGCCGGCTGACATGACCAAGCGCCGCGCTCTCTTGCTCGCGCTCGGCACCATGCTCGTCGCATGGGGCTCGCTCGGCGCATCCCTGGCCGCCGGCATGGAGCCCGTGCTCGGCCTCGACCTGCAGGGCGGGTTCTCCGTTCGGTTGACGGCGCCGGACGGCACCGACAGCGAGGTGCTCGACAAGGCCGTCGAGATCATGCGGCGGCGCATCGAGGCGCTCGGCAACGTTCAGGAACCCGAGATCGCGGTGGCGGGAGAGAACGCCGTAACGGTGCAGCTTCCCGGTGTGACCGACCGCGACCGGGCGCTGTCGGCGGTGGGGAGCACCGGTGAGCTGAGCTTCCGCCAGGTGCTCAGCGTCGGCTCGCTTCCCGGGGTGAGCCCGATCTTCGCCGAGCTGGGCATCGACCCGCCCGGCCTGCCCACGACGACCACGTCGCCCACTACGACGACGGCGGCCGAGGAGGGCGCGACGACCACCACGGTGGTCACCACGACCACGACGACGACGACCACCACCACGATCCCGCCGCAGCTCCCCGACGGCGTCGATCCGCAGACGGGCATCACCGTCGACGACGTTCCCACGGAGGAGGCCTGGCTGCTCGAGCCCACCACCGGCGTCGTGTACCACGTCGGCCCGGCGCTGCTCACGGGGGCCGACATCTCCGGCGCCCGCGCCGAGTTCGGCGGAGGGCCGGCGCAGCTCGGCGGTGGCTCGTGGCAGGTGGACCCCGATTTCACCAGCGAGGGCGGTGACAGGTTCCAGGAAGCGACGTCCCAGCTGGCCCGGTTCAACATCAGCGACCCGCGGCGTCGTTTCGCCATCGTTCTCGACGGCGAGGTGGTGTCGGCGCCGGTCGTCGCGGAAGGCGTCGGTCCCGAGGGGTTGTCTGCCCGCGACGTGCGCATCACGATCGGCGGCGGTGAGAACCAGCAAACCGAGGCCGAGGACCTGGCGACCGTGCTGCGCTATGGCGCCCTGCCGGCGACCTTCGCGCCGGACCGAGTCGAAGCGGTCTCCGCCACGCTGGGCTCCGACTCGCTGCGAGCCGGCCTGCTGGCGGGGATCGGCGGCCTGATCTTGGTCGGCACGGCCCTGCTGCTCTACTACCGGGCGCTAGGTCTCGTGGCGATAGTCGGGCTCTCGGTGTTCGGCTCGCTGCTCGTGTTCGTGTTCTCGTTCCTCGGTGAGACCCAGGGGTTCACGCTGACGCTCGCCGGCGTCACCGGGATCGTCGTGTCGATCGGCATCACGTCCGACTCGTACATCGTCTACTTCGAGCGCATCAAGGAGGAAGTGCGCCACGGACGATCGCTGCGGGCGGCAGTCGACAACGGCTTCAAGCGGGCCTTCCGCACGATCCTCACGGCCGACGCAGTGTCCCTGTTCGGCGCCGTGCTGCTGTTCCTCATCGCCGTCGGCGCCGTCAAAGGATTCGCCGTCGCGCTCGGAATCGCCACCGTCGTCGATGTCGTGGTCGCCTACTTCTACACCCGCCCGGCCACCGCGTTCCTGGTCCGGACGCGGCTCGGGGAGGGCGGAGCCGCAACGATCCGGGGCGCGGTCGGGCGCCATGCCGTGGAGGCGAGGGCATGAGCGTGCTCCGCCGGATGTATCGCGGGGAGACGTCGTTCGACTTCGTCGGCAACCGGCGCCGGTACTTCATCATCTCCGGCGTGGCCATCGCCATC
>CAYGCW010000091.1:0-8957 GCA_964348465.1 uncultured Acidimicrobiia bacterium
CGCGTATGGCGACGCTGTTCACGCGGATCATCGACGGGGAGTTGCCGGGGCGGTTCGTCTGGCGGGACCCGGTGGTGGTGGCGTTCCTGACGATCGCGCCGATCCGGCCCGGGCACACGCTGGTGGTGCCGCGGGCCGAGGTGGACCACTGGATCGACCTCGACGACGAGGCCGCCGCCCATCTCATGCGGGTGGCGCGCTCGATCGGGCGAGCGCAGCAGCGGGCGTTCGAGCCGGCCCGGATCGGGATGATCGTGGCCGGACTGGAGGTGCCCCACACCCACTTGCACGTCATCCCGATCGAGACCGAGCAGGACCTCAGCTTCGCCAACGCAGACCACGGGGCCGTTCCCGAGGAGCTCGATGCTGCGGCCGCCGCCATCCGGGCCGCGCTGGTCGACCTCGGCCACGGCGACGAGGCGTCGGCCTGATGGACTTCACGCTGCCCGGCGAGGACGACCCGCGCCGGAAGGAGGTCAGGGCCTGGCTCGCAGACCACCCGCACCCGTCGCCGCGCCAGCTCGCCGAAGCGGGCTATGTGGCGCCTCACTGGCCGGCGCCGTGGGGCCTCGACGCGGACCCGCTGCACCAGATGGTGATCGACGAGGAGCTCCGCCGCGCCCGCGTTCGCACGCCGATCAACCCGATCGGGCTCGGCTGGGCCGGGCCGACGATCGTGCACGCCGGGACCGACGAGCAGAAGGAGCGCTACCTGCCCCCGTTGCTGGCCGGCGAGGAGATCTGGTGCCAGCTGTTCTCGGAACCCAACGCCGGTTCCGACCTCGCCGCAGTCGCCACGAAGGCGGTTCGGGACGGCGACGAATGGGTCGTCACCGGGCAGAAGATCTGGACGTCGATGGCTCACTTCGCGGCGTTCGGGATCTTGCTGGCCCGCACCGACCCCGGCGCCCCCAAGCATGCGGGGATCACCTACTTCATCTGCCCGATGCGGGGCGACGGCATCGAGGTGCGCCCGATCACCGAGATGACCGGCAACGCCCACTTCTCCGAGGTGTTCCTCACCGACGTCCGCATCCCGGCTCGCAACGTCGTCGGCGAGGTGAGCGGCGGCTGGCCGCTCGCTCGCCTCACCCTCGCCAACGAGCGGGTGTCGCTGTCGTCGGGCGGCGCCCTGTGGGGGATGGGGCCGCGTGCGGAGCACCTCGTCCAGATCGCCCGGACGGCGGGCCCGCTCGACCTGCTCCATCGCGACCGGCTCGTGCGGCTGTACGCCGAGGGCGAGATCCTCCGCCTCCTCAACCTGCGGACGATCAGCGAGCTGGTTCAGGGCCGCCAGCCCGGCCCCGAGGCCAGCGTCAAGAAGATCGTCGCCGATGAGCACGGCCAGCGCCTGATGGATCTCGCCAAGGACATGGCGGGACCCGGCGGGATGACCGCCGACGCCGGCCCTGCCGGCTCCCCGGTCGACGAATGGCATTGGGGCTTCCTCTTCTCTCGGGCGCTCACGATCGGTGGGGGGACCGGCGAGGTACTCCGCAACGTCGTCGGCGAGCGCATCCTCGGCTTGCCGCGGGAGCCAGAGCCGCAAGCCGGCCCGGCGCTTCGATAGACGGCGCGGTCACCGTCGGGCCGCCGAAGCACTACCGTCCGCAGCGCGATGAGCGGCCAAGCCCAACCCGCCGGCGGCAAGCCTCGATCCGGATCGGCGGCCCGGGTGCTGCGCAACGGCGCCCGCACCGTTGTCGCCAGGGTCGATGCCATGTTCTCGGCGCGCGGTCCCGGCTTTCGCGCCCTGGCGCTGAGCCAGGCCGGTTCGGTGGCCGGCGACACGCTGGTGACGCTGGCGCTGGCCGGCACCCTGTTCTTCCAGGTCCCGTCGGCCGAGGCGCGCAGCAACGTCGCCTTGTACCTCCTGATCACCCTGGCGCCGTTCGCCGTGCTCGGCCCGGTGCTGGGGGCGGTGTTCGCGAGGTTCCCGACCGCCTACCGGGGCGGCCTCGTGCTGGGGGCGGGGTCCCGGGTGGGGGTGGCGGTGCTGATGCTCGTCGTCGGTCTCAACACCCTTTGGCTCTACCCGCTGGCCTTCCTGCTCCTGGTGTTCTCGCGGTTTCACGGGATCAGCCGAAGCAGCCTGCTGCCGCTGGTCGTCGACGACCCGACCGACCTGGTGAGCGCCAACGCTCGGATCGCCCGGATCGGCGTCCTGGTCGGGGCTGCAGTGGTCCCCGTGGGCGCGCCGCTCGTCGGGCTGCTGGGCGGCTGGGCGGGCCTGCTCCTGGCCGGGGCCGCATTCGGGTACTCGACGTACGCTGCGATGGTGCTCCCGTCGGTGGCGGAACGGATCAAGGCGCTCGACGCTCCCGAGTTGGACGCCACCGACCTGCGGCCGCACACGCTGCCGCGACCGGTGCGGGTAGCCCGGCTGGCCACCGCGGGGGTGCGGTTCCTCAACGGCTTCCTCGTCCTGCTCGTCGCTTTCGCCTTCCGGGACCAGGAGGCAGGCATCGCCGACTTCGGGGCGCTGCTGGGAGCGGCCGGCGCCGGGTTCTTCATCGCGTCGCTCAGCTCGCCGTGGCTGGAACGGCGGCTGCGGGAAGAGCCGATGGTCGTCGCCGCGCTCGCCATCGAGGCGGCGGCCGCCTTCATCGCCGGCCAGGCGTTCGGGCTCCCGGCGGCGGCCTCCCTGGCCGCAGCGGCCGGTTTCGCTTGGGGAACGGCCAAGTTCGGCTACGACGGCCTGCTGCAGGCCACCGTCCATCCCGATGCCCGCGGGGCGGCGTTCATCTCGTCGGAGACGCTGTACCAGCTCGTGTGGGTGCTGGGGGCGATCCTCCCCGTGGTGATCACCGTCCCCATCGAGCTGGGTCTGGCCTGGGCCGGCGTCGTGGCGCTCGCTGCGCAGGTCGTCTACATCTCCGCCCTCCTGGTCCCGCTCGCAGAGGGGCGGCGGGTGACTCAGCTCGACGTCCGGCGTCCTAGAGAGGCGCAGAGACGCCCCGACGTCACCGAGTACTTCTGACGTCAGCCGGCGATGGCCTGGCGCAGGCCCTCGGCCAGCTCCTCGGGCCGGAACGGCTTCGGCACCAGGCCGTCCATGCCGGCTTCCTTCACCCGGGCCAAGTCCTCGTCGCCCACGTGGCCCGTCAGCGCCACGATCGGGAGCCGCCGGCCGCCGTTCTCTGCCCCCCTGATCGCGGCGGCCGCCTCCAGACCATCCATCTCCGGCATCTCCACGTCGAGAAGCACGGCGTCGAATGTCTGCTCGGCGAGGGCAGCGATCGCCTGAGCACCGTCGCTCACCGCCGTCACTTCGTGGCCCTGGCGCTCGAGCATCCGGGTGGCGATGAGGCGGTTCGTCGAGCTGTCGTCGGCGAGCAAGATTCGCAGGCGGCTGCGGTGCTCCCGCAGCCAGTGGCGGGTCACCAGGTCGGAAGTGCCCTCCAGGAGTGCCCGAATGGCGGCGGCCAGGTCGTCGCCGGTGACCTGCCCGGTGAGGTACGCGCCTATCCCCAGCTCCCGGCAGCGGGCGGCGTCGCCGCGCTGGCCCGACGGCGTGACGAACAGCGCCTTGGAGCCGGTGGCGGCCGGGTGGCAGAGCAGGGTCTCGGCCACCGGCAACCCGGCCCGCTGCAGGTCCAGCATCAAGACGTCGAAGCTGCGCCCGGCGTCGGCCGCCTTGGCGAGATACGCCAGCGCTTCCTCGGGACTCTCGACGACCAAGCCGGCTAGCTGCTCGGCGTCGAGCACCTCGAGAAGGGTGTTCCGGTTCACCGGATTGTCCGACACCACCAGCACCCGCACGTCGGCCAGCGTCACGGGAAGCGGCGCGGCACCTCGCTCCAGTTCGGCGCTCACCGGGAACTCGAGCGTGAAGCGGAAGACCGTGCCCTCGCCCTCCGTGCTCTCCACGGCCAGCTCACCTCCCATCAGGTGAACGAGTTGCCGGGCGATCGTGAGGCCGAGGCCGGTACCTCCGAAGTGCCGCGCAGTGGACGACTCGGCCTGCTCGAACGGCTCGAAGATCGTGGCGAGCCGGTCGGCGGGGATCCCGACGCCGGTGTCGGCGACCTCGAACCGTACCCGGGCCAAGTCCGGACTCGCGGCCTGGCCGGTGAGCACCAGCGCGACTTCGCCTTCGTGCGTGAACTTGATGGCGTTGCCGACGAGGTTGAAGATCACCTGGCGCAGCCGGCCCGGGTCGCCGCGCACTCGCGCCGGCAGGTCGCCGCGCTCCTCGACGCGCCAGCCGAGGCCCGCGCCGGTGGCGGAGATCTCCATCGTCTTGAGCGCGACGTCGAGGGCATCGCGGAGCTGGAATGTGATCTGCTCGAGGCGCAGCTTCCCCGACGTGATCTTCGAGTGGTCGAGCGTGTCGTTGATCAGCGTCAGGAGGGAATCCGCAGAGCGTTTCACCAACTCGAGGTGCTCGCGCTGCTCGGCGGAGAGTTCGCTGTCGAGAGCGAGGCGGGTCATGCCGAGGATGCCGTTCATCGGGGTCCGCAGCTCGTGACTGACGTGCGCCAGCCAGCGGGCGCGGCTGGCCGCGAGACGCTCGGCGGCGTCGCGCGCTGCCGCGAGCGCTTCGTTGCGTCGCCGCAGCTCCTCGATCTGGCGCGTCAGGTCGGCCACCGTGGCATCGCCGGGGGCGGTGCCGTGGTCGCACGTCCACGTCATACCTGCTCCTCCTGCCCCCTTCGGGTTGTCTTCGGCTCGACCGCCGTGCCGGTTGAGCGATCCCGCTACGGTGCGGTCCGCCCCGAGGAGAGGAGAAGGATGCGCGCGGTGCGGTTGGTGGCCCCGGGCCGCCCACTCGAACTGCACGAGGTCCCCGTCCCGGCCGCCGGGCCGCGCGACGTGGTGGTCGACGTCGCCGCCGCCGGGATCTGCCGGTCCGACGTCCACTACCGGTCCGGTGATCCGCCGGCCGAGCCGCTGCCGCTGACGCTCGGCCACGAGGTAGCGGGGGTCGTGTCGGCAATCGGCGCAGAGGTTCAAGCGGTGGCGCTCGGCGACCGGGTGTGCCTGCACTACCAGGTGTCGTGCGGTGACTGCCGCTACTGCGTATCCGGCTCCGAGCAGTTCTGCGTTGCGGGGGCGATGCTCGGCAAGAGCAGGGACGGCGGCTACGCCGAACAGATCGTCATACCCGCTCGCAACGTCTTCCCGGTGCCCGACGGCGTGTCTCTCGAGCACGCCGCCGTGATGATGTGCTCGTCCGCCACGTCGCTCCACGCGCTCCGCAAGGCTTCCTTGCGGCCCGGGGAGACCGTGGCGGTGTTCGGCGTCGGGGGCCTGGGGTCCTCCGCAGTGCAGATCGCCGTAGCCCTCGGCGCCGGCGACGTGTACGCCGTCGACATCAATCCCACCAAGCTGGAGCTGGCTGCCGGGTTCGGGGCCATCCCGGTGGACGCCCGCACCCAGGACCCGGTCGCGGCGATCAGGGCGGCGGGCGGTGCCGACGTCGCCCTGGAGCTGATCGGGCTGCCGGCGACGCTGCGCCAGGCCGTCGAGTGCTTGGCGGTGTTCGGGCGGGCAGTGGCGGTCGGCCTCAACACCGGGGCGGTGCCGGTGTATCCCTACGCCGAGCTGATCGTCAGGGAGGCGGTGCTGATGGGCGCCGCCGATCACCTGGCCCAGGAGCTGCCGCTGCTCCTGGACCTCGCAAGGCGGGGCGCACTCGACCTGTCGCTCGTGGTGACGGAGCGCGTGCCTCTGGAGGCCGGTCCCGTCAACGCCGCCATGGACCGCCTCGAGGAATACGGCGACGCTGTGCGCACGGTCATCGTGCCCTAGCGCCGCCGGCCTCGAGCCTCATAGAGTGGCGGCGAGCTTCGATCCAGGAGAGGCAATGGACTTCGCCTACAGCGCCCGCTGCGAACAGCTCCGCCAGGAGCTCACCGACTTCATGGATGGCCACGTCTACCCGGCGGAGGAGGTGTACCTGGAGCAGATGGAGGAGGCAGGCGACTACAACTTCCACCCGCCGATCATCGAGGAGCTGAAGGCCGAGGCGAGGCGCCGAGGGCTGTGGAACCTGTTCCTCCCGAACGACGAGTGGGGCGCCGGACTCACCAATCTCGACTACGCACCGCTCGCCGAGATCATGGGGCGCAGCCCCACCCTGGCGCCGGAGGCCACGAACTGCGCCGCCCCCGACACCGGGAACATGGAGGTGCTGGCCGAGTTCGGCAACGCCGAGCAGCAGCGGCAATGGCTGGTACCGCTGCTGGAAGGTGAGATCCGGTCGTGCTTCTCCATGACCGAGCCGGACGTGGCGTCCTCGGACGCCACCAACATCTCGTGCCGCATCGAGCGGGACGGCGACGAGTACGTCATCAACGGCCGCAAGTGGTGGTCGAGCGGCGCGATGTCGGACCGCTGCAAGATCGCCATCGTCATGGGCGTCACCAACCCCGACGCCGATCCCTACCACCGCCAGTCGATGATCCTCGTGCCGCTCGACACGCCCGGCGTCCACAAGACGCGAGACCTGTCGGTGTTCGGCTACCACGACCGGGGCGGGCACGCCGAGATCGAGTTCCGCGACGTGCGGGTGCCGGCCTCCAACCTGCTCACCGAGGAGGGAAGCGGCTTCGCCATAGCCCAGGCCCGCCTCGGGCCCGGCCGCATCCACCACTGCATGCGGCTGATCGGCATGGCGGAGCGAGCCTTCGACCTGATGTGCGAGCGCGCCAAGGCGCGGGTGGCGTTCGGCAGGCCGATCGCCGACCACGGCGTCGTCCGCGACTGGATCGCCGAGTCGCGTATCCGCATCGAGCAGGCCCGGCTGCTGGTGCTGAAGACCGCATGGCTGATGGACACGGTCGGCAACCGGCAGGCCCGCATCGAGATCTCGGCGATCAAGGTGGCCGTTCCGGCGATGGCGCTCTACGTGCTGGACCGCGCCATCCAGGCCCACGGCGGCGGCGGCGTCAGCCAGGACACCCCTCTGGCCGCCCTGTGGGCGCACGCCCGGACCCTGCAGATCGCCGACGGCCCCGACGAGGTGCACAAGCGTTCCCTGGCTCGCAGGGAGCTGCGCCGCTACGAGCCTGCCGGGAGGGGGCCGGCCGCGGCCGAGTAGCGTCTGGTCCGTGCAGCGAGAGCGGACTCCCGCGGATGGCGGCGCCCGCCGACGGCGACGGGGCGCACGGTCGTTCCCGCCGCTGCCGTCGAGCCGGCCGGTGACCGGTCGGGGACGCTGACGTGGAGGCCGCGTTGCGGTGGGTGGGATTCGCAGCCGGCCTCGCCGTAGCGGTGGGAACGGTGCTGGGGGTGATGAAGACGCTCATCGTCCCCCGCCGGGGCTGGTCCGTGCTTCCCGCCCTGATCGGCCGCAACGGCTACCGGGTGTTCCATGGGATCGCAGTTCGCCTCCGCTCGTACGATCTGGCCGATCGTTTCCTGGGCTTCCTGGCTCCCACGGTCGTGATCGGCATTCTGGCGTCCTTCCTCGCCTCGTTCGTGGTCGCCTTCGCACTGCTGCTGCTTCCTTGGGAGGACCTGACCCTCGGTGACGCACTGCGGGAGAGCGGCTCGTCGGTGTTCACGCTCGGCTTCGTGTCGACAGCCGAGCCGGTGCCCACCGCACTCGACGTGCTCGCCGGGGCGACGGGCATGATCTTCGTGGCTCTCACCATCGGTTATCTGCCGCCGCTGTATGCGGAGGTGCGGCAGCGGGAGGCGCTGGTCAAGCAGCTGGAGGGATGGGCCGGGGTCCCGTCGTGGGGACCGGAGGTGCTCGCCCGCCTCTCGCTGGCAGGAGCCATCGATCGCCTCCCCGCGCTGTACTCGTCCTGGGACTCCTGGTCGGCGCGGGTTGCGGCCAGCCACATGAAGTACCCGCTGCTGACCCACTTCCGCCTCCCTCGTTCGAGGAACCATTGGCTGGTGGCGCTGCTGGCGGTGATGGACGCTGCGGCGCTCGACATCGTGCTGCGGCCCCGTGCGGATCACGCCGCGGCCCGCCTCATGTTGAGCCAGGCTGCCGACTGCCTCAACTCGGTCACGTATCCGATGCGTCGGGTCGAGGTGGCGGCCCACGATCCCGGGATCGATGTCGCGGACTTCGGCGCGGGCGTGACCCGGATCCTCGCGGCGGGCTTCCCTGCGGAATGCTCCGCCGACGAAGCCTGGCCTCGTTTCGCAGAGCTGCGTTCCCGGTATGCGCCCCGGGCGTACCAGCTCGCCTACTGGACGATCGCGGCGCCCGCCCCATGGAGCGGCGAGCGTGACGGGTTCCCCGGTCTGGTGGAGTGGCCGGATGCTCCCACCGCCTGGTCGATCGCCTGACGGGGGGTGCTCAGCCTCCCAGCAGGCCCCGGAACGCCTCCACGTCGGCATCGGGGAGCCGAACCCGGACGCGGGTACCGCCCACTTCGTGGTCGGCCGCCAGCACCTCACCCCGTTCGTGGATGGCCGACAGGACGTCGCCCTTGTGGTAGGGAACGACCAGCTCCACTTCGGAGGTGCCGGCCGCCAGATGCTTGGAGACGGTCTCCAGCAGGTCGTCGATCCCCTCGCCCGTCAACGCGGAGATCGTCACGGCCTCGGGGTGGAGGAGGCGCAGCCGGTTCAGCATCGCCGGCTCGGCGATGTCCCGCTTGTTGAGGACCAGCAGCTCGCGAGCGTCGCCGGCGCCGATCTCCTCCAGCACCTCGTGGACGGCGGTGATCTGGCGCTCGGCGGCGGGGTCCGAGCCGTCGACCACGTGCAGCAGCAGGTGGGCTTCGACGGTCTCCGCCAGGGTGGAGCGGAACGCCTCGACCAGCTCGTGGGGGAGGCGGCGCACGAATCCCACCGTGTCGGAGAGGAGCACCTTCTGGCCCCCGGGCAGCTCCAGGCGGCGCACGGTCGAGTCCAGCGTCGAGAACAGCCGGTCCTCGACCAACACCCCGGCGCCGGTGAGATGGTTGAGCAGCGTCGACTTGCCGGCGTTGGTGTAGCCCACCAACGCCAGCGATGGGATGCGCGCCTTGCGGCGAGCCTTGCGCTCG
>CAYGCW010000092.1:0-8864 GCA_964348465.1 uncultured Acidimicrobiia bacterium
GACGCCGGCCTCTCACGCCGGTAACACGGGTTCGAATCCCGTACGCGCTACCAACAATAAGTCTTTCCCCCCCTCCCTCTTTGCGTAGGCCTGCTGGAGCCCGCGACCGATAGCGGCTCCCGGGCGAGCTTCAGGGCGAGGACGGTGGAGGGGACGAACACGCCCCAGGAGCTGGCTCAAGCAGTGGCAGACCGCCTCGCCGGGGCCGATCTGATCAGCGCCGATCGGGGCACCGTCGGCGCAGGCTCGGACCCCGCCGGGCGGCGCCGCTCGCTGAACGCGCAGAGCGGGCGGCGCTACCCGGCGGAGCCGATGCCCGAGCCGGTGTGGTTGCGGCGCTAGGGCACCGTCGAGTCGTAGACGGGGCCGTCGTCGATGGGCACGTCCTTCCGGTCGTGCGGCACGCCGACCAGGACCTCGCCGGTGCAGCTGCCGCCACTGCCGTCATCGGCGGTGAAGCCGATGTGGTAGACGCGCCCGTTGCCCGTGCCCGACCGCTCGGCGCGGATCTCGGCGCTCGCCGCGCCGATCCCCTGGCCGTCGGGGGAGGTGTCGCCGTCGCCGAGCCCGTTGGTGGGCTCGTCCTGGAAGATGCTGTCGATGGTGATCGCCAGCGGCAGCCCGCAGGCATCCACCGCCCCCAGCACCTCGATCTCGACGAGCTTGTGGTTCGGGGGCCAGAGGATCTCCTCGCTGGGGAGGGCGTCCGCGCAGTCCGGCTCCACCGTCTCGCCGAAGTAGTGGCTGAGATCGACGTCGGAGACCTGGGTGCCCAGTGGGTCCTCGGCGGCGACCTCGCCCTGGTTCTCGTACTGACCCGGGGTGACGACGCCGGAGGCGGTGCAGGTCATCGTCTCGCCGGGATCGAGGGTGTCGCCCGGGCAGCTCACCACGACCCCCTGGTCGTCCGTCACCACGACGTTGGCGAGCTCGATGTTGCCCGTGTTCGTGACCTCGTAGGTCCAGTTGACGGTGCACCCCTCGAAGAGCGTCGGTCCGGGAGCCGCGTCGGCGTCCTCGCCCTCGGTCAGCTTCTCGAGGTCGACCGCCGGGTCGGAGCCGAAGTAGTGGCTCGTGTCGCTGTCGGAGACCGTGCTGCCGTCGGGCGCCTGGGCCTCCACGCGGGCCTCGTTGACGTACTGCCCGGCGGTCGCTACCCCCGAGCCGGTGCAGGTCATCGACTCGCCGGGAGCGAGCGCGGATGCCGGACAGCTCACCGCCACGCCCTGGGAGTCGGTCACCGCGACGTTGTTGAGGTTCACCTGCCCGATGTTGGTGACCACGTATGTCCAGTCGACGGCGCTTCCGAGCGCCAGGATCGGTCCGCGCGGGAAGTCGGCGTCGTCGCCGTTGGTGGCTTTCTCGACGTCGATCGCCGCGAACGACGAGCCGCCGCCGAAGTAGTGGCTCGGATCCTCGTCGCCGAGCGGCTCGCCCTCGGGGCCCACCGCCTCGACGACGCCGAGGTTCTCGTACTGACCGTCGACCGCCGTTCCGTTGGCCACGCAGGTCATCGACTCGCCGGCCGCGAGGGTCGTCTGCGGGCAGCTGATCGGACCCAGCTGGTCGTCGGTGACGGCGATCTCGCCGACCTCGACATTGCCGTTGTTGGTCACCAGATAGGTCCACTCCACCGGCTCTCCGACCGGAATCGTCGGACCCGGGGCGCCGTCGGCATCGACGCCGTTGGTCGCCTTCTCGATGTCGATGGAGGGCTCGTTGACCGGCTCCTCCTGCTGGCTCCCGGTGCCGCCGGCCCCCGACGTGGCCGCCGAGGCGCTGGGAGGCGCAGGCGCGGTCGGGCTGCTCGGGCCGTCGCTACAGGACCAGATGAGCGTCAGGGACAGGGCTGCCGGCAGCAGCATCCACGGCAAGACGGTGCGGTGCTTCTTCATGGGACTTACCCCCCTTCGAGTTCGCGTCGTCCGCGAGCCACTGTCCCCGAGGGGCCGCGACCGGTGTGTGAGCGAAACCAGCCTACCGGCTCGGAAGCGACGGGGGTGTGAACTGTTCCACACTGGTAGTCCGGGCCGTGGCGAGTCGGCGGTGTGGCGCTCCAGGGCGTCGCAGGTGTCGAATTCCCGTCGCTTCCAGGCCGCGCGGCCTCCTACGGGACCGGGACCGCGTCCTCCACGATGTCCACCCAGAACGGCCTCGGCACCAGGAAGTCTTCCGTCCACTCGTTCAGCAGTACGCCGTTCGCGTCCTGGCTGTAGAACAGCGGCGACTGGAGCGCGGTGTGCGAGGGGTCGCCGGCGACGATGAACCGCTTGTAGCGATCCGGGTGGGCGGCGTTGAGCAGGCCGTGCTCGGTGACCACGAGGTCGCGGAACCCGGCCGGGTCGGCCAGGAGGTCCAGGAAGAACCGGTTGGTCAGATCGCCGTCGGTTTGGTAGATGGCCTCGCGGATGGTCGAGTCGTTGTCGAGCCGCCACTTGATGATGGCCGTCGCCTGACCCAGGTCGGAGCATTCGGAGCAGCTGGCGGGATAGAACTGGCCGAACTGCCAGTCGGCGGCCCGCGCCGCGATGTCGCCCGTCGCGTCCAAGTTGATCGCCACCGGCCCCGCGTCGTTGAAAACGGTGAGCTTGACCTGGTTGCCGTAGAGGAACCGCACCAGGAACGGGGCGAAGCCGGCGACACCAACACCGCCGGCGCTGGAGCCGGCGACGGTGATCCGCCTGGCGTACGGGAACATGGCCTTCGCCAGGTCCATGCCCGCCGATTGGTTGCGCAGACCGCGGTGGAAGCGCACCACGACCTCCGGCACGCCGATCGCTGCTCCGAAGGCCGGATCGAACACGTCGTTGTCGCCCAAGAAGGCCGAGCCGTCGCAGTACGGCATGTAGACGATCGAGTGATCGCGGAACGGGTTGTCCTTGGAGTCGAAGTCCCAGATTCCCACCCGCGGCGCCGGCGGCTCCTGCTCTTCGGCGAGGACGTTGCAGAAGTAGAAGTCCTGCCAGCAGGCGCCGCCGCCCTGCTCGAAGATCAGCAGCCGCGACGGATTGCCCGCGCGGGTGAAGACCGAGTAGTCCGTTCCCGCGATGCAGATGGGTCCGTTGCCGCCGGCGAAGTCGAACGTGTGCTTCGTCCAGCCGTCGCCGACATCGGTCGACGAGATCGGCGTGAACTGGCCGAGGTACTTGTCGACACCGGCGTCGCTCAGCTCCTGGAGGGCGTTGGGGTCGAGGCCCTGCGGGGAGCCGGCAGCCAGGGGGACGACGCCGGCGAGCACCAGCCCGAAGAACAGACGCATGGGCTTCAGAGATCGCATGTCTCCTCCTTGTCGGATTGGCCCAAAAAAGAGAGTCGACTCTCCCACGGCGGCGTGGCACGGGTCAACACCGCGAGTGGATACGGGCGGCGGCGACCCTCCTCGAACGGGCGGTGGGCAATTCGGTGCCAGCGGGAGACGCCTCTCCCGCTTCGGGCTCGCGGTCCGCGAACGGGAAGTAGTCGAGCACGTCGTACTCCCAGACGTTGGTGCGGAAGATCACCACCAGCTCGGCCACCTGATCGTCCAGGTTCTGGAACGAGTGCGGCACCATCGGCGGGATGTTGACGATGTAGGGGCCGTCCATCTCGAAGATCTCGTCGCCCAGGGCGTAGAGGATCCGCTGGCTGCTGGTGAGCACATGGGCCTCCTCCCGGCACGAGCTGGGCCCGGCGAGGCCGTGGGAGAGTTCGCCAGCAGCCTCGGTGCGGTCGTGGACGGCGTCTCGGCGGCCGACGCCGAGGTCAAGTTGGGCGTCGTGGACATCGTGGCCGGGGCCTTCGCGGAGATCGGCTGCGGCGACCCCTGCCGCCTGGCGGTGCAGCTCGCGATCGACGCCGCGCTGACCAGCGCCGGCGTGCCGCCGAGCCTGCCCGACTTCGATCAGGTGGTCGCCGATCTCGAATGGGTGGCGTCCCCGCCGCTGGGGAGACCGTCCCGCCGCAATGGGGGATACAGCAGGCAGTGGTGACAGGGGCGTGCCGTCAGTCGGACAGGAGGTCGCCCACCAGCACGGTCGCGAACTCGGGGATCGCGGCGGCGTCGCTGATTGCGACAATCGCGGCCCGGCCGCTGTCGTCGAAGACGACCGTCCCGAGCCGCCCGTCGCTTCCGGGCACCACTTCGTGCAGCAGAAGCGCGTGCTTGCGGCCACCCAGGAACCGGCCCGGGTAGGCGAAGGTCGGCCGGATAGCGCCCAGCTCACCCAGTGGCGAGAGCTCCAGCGACTCCGCGCCCACGGTGGCGATCGAGAAATCCCCGCTCACGGCGTTACGCACGAGCAGCTCATCCCTGCCGTCGCCGTCCGTGTCCAGGGCCTTGAGAAGCGAGCGCTCGGCGGGCCAGCCGGAGGCGAGCTGGACGCGGGTCTCCACGCGCCCGGCGGCATCGAAGTCCAGCCGCCAGACCTCCTCTTTCGCGCGCACCATCGCCGCGATCTCCTGGGCGCCGTCGCCGTCAAAGTCGCCCACCGCGAGTTCGAGGCCGGGTGACCAGCGATCCGCTGCCCGCTGCATGGAGAACTCGAGACTCTCATAGCTGGCGCCCTCGATCGGCCGCCGGCCACCCAGGACGACCACGTCGAGGGTGCCCTCCGGCGTCACGAAGACGGCTTCGTCTCGGCCGTCACCGCTGACGTCGGCGGCGATTGCGACGCCCTCAATCGGGAAGACCGCGGTAGCCGTGAAGCAGACGTTCTCGACCAACTGCCGCAGGCCGAAGCTCTCGGACTGCTTCCAGCCCAGCAGACACGAGGTACCAGGCTCGACGAAGCTGCCGACCGTGCGCATGATCTCTGGGTGAAAGGCCTGCGGCTCGTAGACCTCCTCTGTGGTGGAGGAGCCCTCCGCCGGAAAGCGCGTCAGTAGGTGCTTGCCGGTCGCGGGACCCCAGGTGAAGAGCTCCTGGCCTTCCTGCTGGTCGAAGTTGCCGAGCCAGTGCAGTCCCTCCGGAAGGGCGACGGACGGTCCCAGCGAGATCTCGCCCCCTTCATCGACGCGGCCCAACCAGCCGCGATCGCCGGAAACCACCAGCAGCTCCTCGCGCGGGCCGGGCGGCGCCGGGCCGCGCAGGCGCCCCGGCCCCGGGATGACGACCCGGGGCGGCAGTCGTGTCAGGCCGGGCGAGGTCGGCGCAACCGGCTTGAGCTCGACCCGGTCGATACCCAGGATGTAGCCCGCGGACCTCGCGTCCTTCGCCGCGACGACAAAGGCGAGTCGGATTCCGGCCGCAGTAAGCTGGTGCCGGCCGAGCGAGACCGAGCGCAGCGCCACCGAGGGCGCGTAGCCCGAGACCCTCAGCGGCTCGCTCTCCTCGACGACGACCGCGAAGTCGCCGTAGTCAGGCGCCACCGTGTAGTAGAGCACCAGGTCGTAGGCACCGCCCCGCTCGAGATCAAGAGAGACGCGGAGGCTCTCCCCGGCTCCTCCGGCCGGGCGCCAGAAGAGCTGCGCGTCGTTGCCCCAGTCCGGGCCGAAGCCGGCCATGGGTTGGGTGACCACGCCGCCGCTGCTGACCTCGGCCCGATCGATGAGCTTTTCGAGCTCGAAGATCTCGGCTCCTCCGGCCGGCGGCGGCCCGGCCGCCACGCCGAGGGCGAGAACGGCGACGGCCAGCGCACAGCGGCCAATCGGGCGGGGCGCTCGGTGGAATGCGTCCGGCCGGCGGATCGAATCCGGCGGGTGTGGGCTGCGAGGTGGGTTCCACATGGCGGCTCCTCCTTGGCCGGAATCCCGGCCTGCCGGGTATCCCTAGAGATGACAGGTGACGCTCGCGAAGCCGTCGCAGTCCGGCGCCGAACAGGTTCGGCCGTCGCCGAGGATCCTGGTCGGTCCCGCGGCGCCGATGTCGTCGGCGCGCTCGAATTGCGAGGCGCCGCCGTAACCCATCCGCTTGCAGAAATCGACGGCCGCGGGCTGCCCGCACGCCTGGCCCCACCGGTAGCAGAAATCGATCCGCTGGCCGCGCCAGGCCGGGGCTGCGAAGCGCACGGCGCACTGCGGAGCGTTACCCGAGCAACGCAGCTCGGCGACGTTGTGGGAGTCGCCGTCGACCTCGGTCGACAGGCGGAAGCGATGCTCGTGGCCGTTGTAGAGCTCGGTCCAGCGCGCGAGCTCGGCCTTGGCCTCCGCCCGCTTCGCCAGCAGGCAATTGAAGATGCTGCTGACACCGCCCGCGTTGAGGCAGTCCTTGCCCTTGGGCAGGAAGTCCATCCATCCGGCCTCCCAGGTCAGCGGCTCGAGCTCGAACGATAGGACCAGTGAGCGCTGCGGCTCGAGCTGCGGGATCTTCGCGCCGGTGAAACGAAACAGGCCGGCGTGGCCGGAGAAGACGTTGTCAAGCTTCGCGTAGGCGGCTTCGCTCGGCTGAGCAGCGTCGAGATTGGTCGCCCCGATGACGATCACCGCCGGGCTGTAGAGCCCGGCCGGATCCACCTTCCAGATACCCTTGCCGCCGCCCCCGCCTCCGGCTACCGTCTGCTTGGCCTTTGCCACCAGCTCTTCGGCTGCTCGCCGCGCCGCCTCCCGAGCGGCGATTTCGGGCACACCCTGGGAGGCGGCCGCCTCGGCGAGGGTGCCGGCCAGGGCGTCGATGCCGCCCTGCTCGAGGTTCGCGACCAGCTCATCGAACTCCGGCAAGCTGGGCGGCATGCCGACCGCGGCCAGGCCGGCGTCGAGAGCCGCGCCCATGACGAACTGGCATTCGCCGCCGCAACCGATGCCGCTCGCCTTGAGTCCGGCGACGACCGCCCCCATCGCGGTCGACTTGATGTCGTTGTAGGCGGTCGCGGCCCAGTCCACCGCGCTCGAGACGAGGTCGACGACGCTTCCGACCGCGTCCTCGATGTGGTCGAAGATGTCCTTGCTCTGGGACTTGCACAGGTCCCCCTTCTGGCCCTTGGCTACGACCTTCTGCCCCATCATGTAGATGTCCTGAATGGCGCGACCGCGGCACTGGAAGTCGAAGGTGTAGGGCCGCGGCGGCCGGTAGCTCACCAGACGCACCCTCGGCAGGTTGGCCTCTTTGGTCGGCAGCTTGAGCTTCCCCGGCTTGCCGAAGAACAGAGTGATCGGCTCACTCGGGCGCCCGATGAACTCGCCCGCGGCGTCGAGGGCGCGCAGACGCACGTAGACGTAGGGGCGCTCGACGCCCGGGTCGAAAGGTTTGCCGGGGAGCCTCAAGCGCTTGCTCTGCGGCGCGTAGGGCTTCAGATCGATCTCGAACTGGCCGCTCTGCTGCCCTGCCGCCAGCGCCGCGCGGCCGCTCGCCAGGTGGCCCTGGGAGCGGATGCCCGGGTTGCTCGGAAATGGCGTGGTCGAGGCTTCCCAGACCGCCGTGGTGGCTCCGGTGTCGCCCGGCTGCCAGCGGAAACGCGGCCGCAGCAAGGGCGCCCTCCAATCGAGGCGGAGCCCCCGGGTGTCGAAGCCGCGCTTGTCGTCGTAGGCCTCGAGCGTGGGCTGCGCCAGCGCCATGAAGTTGATGAGGCTTGCGCGTACGCGTTCCGTCGGGGCGGCCACCGACGCCATCGCCGGCTGCGAGGCGCTCGCGGTCGGCTGCGCCTTGCGGTCGGAGTCGGCGGCCACCGGCCGCAGCTCCAGCCGATCGAGCCCCACCAGGAACCCGGTCGACGGCGGTTGCTTGCCGAACACCGAGAACACGAGCTGGACCGAGGTGTCGAGATCCTTGCGGCCCAGGGGCTGCTCGCGGAGGCCGACCGCTGGGGCGTAGCCAGTGACGTCCGCGGCCTTCTTGCCGGCGACGAAGACCGAGAAGTCTCCGTAGTCGGGGGCCACGGTGTGGCGGAGCACGAGGTCGTAGACGCCACTCGCGGGCACGCCCACCAGGATCGTGAGGTGGGGGTGGCTGCGAATCGGCTGCTCCACCGGCGCCGGCGCCCGCCAGAAGAGCTGGGCGTCATCGCCCCAGCCTGGACCGAATCCGGCCATCGGCTGGACAGCGAAGTCGCCAGCGCTGGCCGCCGCCGCCGCCGCGAAGGCTTCGAGCTCGACGACCTGCGGCAGCGATGCCGGCACGGCCGTGAGGATTCGTTGGGGTCGAGCGACCGGTGTCTGCGCCGTGGCCGGCGCCGCCACGCCGCCTCCGGGGCCGGCTGCGATCAGGGCCAGCAGCAGACAATCGGCCCGCACGAGAGCACGGTTCACGAGACACCTCCTTTCAGAGACGACTGCGGAATCGCGTCACTCGCTCGCGCTTTGTCTCCGCGCGAGCAGGTCTCCGAGGCCCCGTCAAATCTATAACCACTCGACCCCGGCGTCGAGCCGGGCGTCGAGCTCGGGTGGCGGCGGGAGATGTAGGGCGCCTCGGCGAGGGTGCAGGTGCGCGAGGTCGAGGCGAGCACGTCGGCTACCGCCGGAGGTCGACGGCGACCGAGCCGCCCCGTCGAGGCTGGCGACCTACCAGCGCGCGGCGAGCCGCACGGCGCCCCAGGCCAGGCCGAGACTGGCCACCAGCGTCGACGCCAGCCAGGCCACGGCCGGTGCCAGCCAGGCGGGTGGCGCCGGTGGCGCCGCGGCGGGCGCCGTCAGGCCACCGCCGAGCAGCGCGGCGAGAGTCAGCCCGGCGGCGATCGCCACGCCGCCACCGGCGAGGTGCCACGGGAAGGGCAGGCCCTGGCGCTGCGCCGCCTCGTGGCGCACGGCGCGCATGACCCGGCGGGCGAGCTCGGGCGAAGGGGTGATCTCGGGCTGGTCGCGCAGTGCCCGGTCGATCGGATCGTCGGGCAGCGCTCGGGTCTCCGGTCCGGTCATCGGGTGAGCATCCGCCTGAGCCGCTCGCGGCCGCGGTGGAGGCGCGCCTTGAGGGTGCCCTCGGGCACCCCCAGGCAGCGGGCGGCGGCGGCGACGTCGCG
>CAYGCW010000093.1:0-8849 GCA_964348465.1 uncultured Acidimicrobiia bacterium
CGTGGCCGACGCCATCGGTTATCCCGTCCTCGTGCGGCCCTCCTACGTGCTCGGCGGCCGGGCGATGCGGGTCGTCTACTCGATCGACGAGCTGACCGGCTACCTGCGGGAGCTCTACGGCGCGGCACCGGGTGCCGAGGTCGACCTCTCGGCGGCGCCGGTGCTCGTCGACCGGTTCCTCGAAGCCGCGATCGAGGTCGACGTGGATGCCGTCTACGACGGGCGGGAGCTGCTGATCGGGGGGATCATGGAGCACGTCGAGGCTGCCGGAGTGCATTCGGGGGACTCGGCGTGCGTGGTGCCACCGCCCACGCTCGGCGAGGCGTCTCAGAAGACCATCCGCGCCCACACGGAGGCGCTGGCAGCGGGACTCGAGGTCCGCGGTCTGATCAACATCCAATTCGCCGTCCGTGGCGACGAGGTGTTCGTGCTCGAGGTCAACCCGCGTGCATCGCGGACGGTGCCCTTCATCTCCAAGGCCACCGGCGTTCCCCTCGCGAAGGTGGCAGCCAGGGTGATGATGGGCGCCTCCATCGCCGAGATGCGCGCCGAAGGCCTGGTGCCGGCCGCAACGCCGGCCAACGAGTTCGTAGCCGTCAAGGAGGCCGTGCTGCCGTGGCGCCGCTTTCCCGAGGAGGACACCGTGCTCGGGCCCGAGATGCGGGCCACCGGCGAGGTCATGGGCATCGCCCCGGATCTGGGTACCGCGTACGGCAAGTCGCTGCTCGGCGCCGGACACACGGTGCCCGCCTCGGGGACGGTGTTCCTGTCGCTTGCGGACCGCGACAAGGACGCCGGCCTGACGGCGGCGCAGATCCTCGCCGACCTCGGTTTCCGCATCCTGGCGACCGAGGGGACTGCGGCGTTCCTGGCCAGGCACCACCTGCCGGCGTCGCATGTCGACAAGGTGGGGGAGGGGCCATGGGACCCCGTGCGTCTGCTCGGAGAGCACAAGATCGACCTGGTGATCAACACGCCGCGTGGCGAGCGGGCCCGCGGCGACGGCGCCTTGATCCGACGGGCCGCCAACGCCAACGGCGTGCCCTGCGTGACGACCGTACAGGGTGGCTTGGCGGTGGCGCGTTCGCTGCGCAGCGGCGCCGAGCGGGTTGCGGAGGTGCGGAGCCTCCAGGAGTACCACCGGTGAGCGACCCGACGGTGCGCCTCGGCCCGCTCGCCCTGCGCACCCCGCTGGTGGCAGCCTCGGGAACGGTGGGCTCGGTGGTCGAATGGCTGGGCGTCGGCGATCCCGCCGCGTATGGGGCGGTCGTGGCCAAGTCGGTGAGCGGCGAGCCATGGCCGGGGAACCCTGCCCCGCGGCTGGCCCCGGCGGGGGAGGGGATGCTGAACGCCATCGGGATCCAGAACCCCGGAATCGAGGCGTGGAGCGAGTCGATAGGTCCCCATCTGCGCCGGGCCGGGGTGCCCGTGTGGGGATCGGCAGTCGGCCATTCGCCGGAAGAGTTCGCCATCGTGGCCAAAGGCCTGGCCGCAGCCGGCGTGGCGGCCGTCGAAGTGAACCTCTCCTGCCCGAACCTCGAGGGCGGCGTGATGTTCGCCCTCGACCCGCCGGCAACGGCGGCGGTGGTGCGGGCGGTTCGGTCCGCCGTGCCGGTGCCGGTCGGCGCCAAGTTGTCACCGAACGCCGCGGACATCGTCGCAGTCGCGCAGGCCGCGGCCGGCGCCGGCGCAGATTTCGTGGTGCTCACCAACACCATCGCGGGCATGGGCATCGACACCGACCGCAGGGAGCCGGTGCTGGCCAACGTGACCGGCGGCTACTCGGGCGCGCCGCTGAAGCCGATCTCCCTCAAGTGCGTGTGGGAGGTGCGATCTGCTTTCCCCGACCTGCCGATCGTCGGTTGCGGCGGAGTGCGCACGGGAGTCGACGTCGTCGAGTACCTCATGGCGGGCGCCGACGCCGTCGCCGTCGGGACCGCCCACTTCGCCGAGCCGCGAGCCGGGCGCCGGATCCTGCGGGAGCTCGAGACATGGTGCGCCGGCCGCGGCGTGGCCCGCGTCGCCGATCTGATCGGCGGCGCCCACCCGTGACCGGACCCCGCAACCCCGTCCTGGTGGCTCTCGACAACCGCAGCGCCGAGGAGGCCGTCAGGCTGGCGCAGGCCGTCGGCCCCTACGTCGGCGGCTTCAAGGTGGGGCTGCGGCTGCTGCTCGGACCGGGTCCGGCGACGGTGGCCGCTTTGGTGGCCGAAGGCAAGCCGGTGTTCGCCGATGCCAAGCTCCACGACATCCCCAGCCAGGTCGAGGCCGCCGCTCGGCGCCTCGGCGAGTACGGCGCCCGCTGGGTGACGGCCCACGCCGCCGGCGGTGAGGCCATGCTGTCCGCCGCAGAGCGAGGCATCGCCGGAGCCGACCGAGGCGGCCGGGTGTTGGCGGTGACGGTCATGACCAGTCTCAGCGACGCCGACCTGGCGGCTGCCGGCACCGGGACGACGGCTGCGAAGCTGGTGGCCCGCCTCAGCCGCCTCGCCGCCAAGGCAGGATGCGAGGGGGTCATCTGCTCGCCGCGCGAGCTCGGCGTCGTCGGGGATGTCGCGCCCGGCCTGTTGCGGGTCACGCCCGGCATCCGCCCCGGAGGCCGGGCCGCCGACGACCAGGCCCGGGTGGCCGCGGCGGTCGATGCACTGGGCTGGGGCGCCGACTGGCTCGTCGTCGGCAGACCCATCACGGCCGCTCCCGACCCCGCGGCCGCGGCCGCCGCGCTGTGGGAGGAGATCCGCGGCGCCGCGTCGGACCGGTGATATGGTGCCGCGGTCGACGGAAAGGCCGGCCGTGCCAACACCGCCCAAGTCCACGCCGGAGCAACGGGCCGCCGCCCTGGCCAAGGCGGCCGAGGCCCGCCGGGTGCGGGCGGAGGTAAAGGAGCTGCTCAGCACGGGTAGCCTGCGCTTGTCCGACGTGTTCGCCCGCGCCGAGGACGACGAGCTCGTGGGTGGCATGAAGATCAATTCGGTGCTGGTCTCCCTGCCCCGGCTCGGCAAGGTGAAGACGAAGCGGCTGCTGGAGGAGCATGGAGTCGCGGAGAACCGACGCATCCGGTCCCTCACCCCGCGCCAGCGCCGGGACCTCCTCGACGCCCTCTCCTGACCCGCCGCCCAAAGGGCGGCTCATCGTGATCTCGGGGCCGTCGGGCGTCGGGAAGTCCAGCATCGTCGACCGCATAATGAAGCAGCTTCCGCTGCGGTTCTCGGTGTCGGCCACCACGCGCTCCGCGAGACCTGGCGAGGTCCACGGCGTCGATTACTACTTCGTCAGCGAGAGTGCGTTCCGGGATCGGATCGCCGAGGGATTGCTGCTCGAGTGGGCCGAGTACAACGACCGCCTCTACGGCACTCCCCGCCGGCCCGTCGAGGCGCAGCTCCACGCCGGCCACGACGTCATCCTCGACATCGAAGTACAGGGCGCCCGCCAGGTGAGGCTCGCCTACCCGGAGGCGCTGATGATCTTCGTCGCCCCGCCCACGCTCGACACGCTGGCCGAGCGGTTGCGGGGCCGCGGCGACACCGCCGAGGAGGAGATCGCCCGCCGGCTGGAGATCGCCCGGATGGAGCTTGCGGTGGCCAGGGAGATCTTCGATCACACCGTCGTCAACGACGACCTGGATGCGGCTGTCGGCGAGGTTGTCGGTATACTGCGGCGCCCCGAGGAGACTGATTCCCCATGATGATCGAGCCCCCCATCGAGCGCGTGCTCGAGAAGACCGACAACCGTTTCGCGCTGGTGGTGCTGGCGGCGCGGCGGGCCCGCCAGATCAACGCGTACTTCAACCAGCTCGGCGACGGGCTGGGCGCCTTCGTGCCGCCGCAGGTTCATTCGCTCTCCCGCAAGCCGCTCTCGATCTCCCTGGAAGAGATCGCCGAAGGCAAGGTCGTCGCCGAGTCGGAAGAGTAGGGCCGTGCTGGGCGGCCGGCGGATCCTGGTCGGCGTCACCGGAGGGGTGGCCGCCTACAAGTCCGCCTACCTCGTTCGCCTCCTGATCGAACGCGGCGCAGAGGTTCGCAGCATGATGACGGCGTCGGCACAGCAGTTTCTCGGCGCCCAGACGCTCGCCGCCCTCACCGGCCAACCGCCCATCACCGACCTGTTCGGGTCCACCGACGGCCGGGTCAGCCCGCACACCGAGATCGCCCGATGGGCCGACGCGATCGTCGTGGCGCCGGCCACCGCCGCCTCGCTGGCCCGCCTCGCCAACGGGTTGAGCGACGACGTGCTTTCGGCGACCCTCCTGGCCGCCACATGCCCGGTTCTCGTGGCTCCTGCGATGCACACGGAAATGTGGGAGCACGCCGCCACCCGCCGCAACATCGAGCGCCTGCGCACCGACGGGGTGCACATGGTGGGCCCGGAGGCAGGCGACCTGGCAGGCGGGGACGTCGGCATGGGCCGCATGGCAGAGCCGGACACCATCGTCGCCGCTCTCGAAGAGCTCCTGGCCGGCGACCTGACCGGCTGGCGCGTGGTCGTCACCGCGGGCGGGACGCGGGAGCCGATCGACCCGGTCCGCTACGTCGGCAATCGGTCGTCCGGCAAGATGGGCCATGCCATCGCCGCGGAGGCCGGACGTCGGGGCGCCGCGGTCACGCTCGTCACCACCGCCTCCGGCTTGCCCGGCGGCCCCGGGGTGGACGTGATCGCCGTGGAGACCGCTCAGGAGATGGCCGAGGCGGTATGGGCGGTGGCCGCCGAAGCCGACGTGGCGGTGATGGCTGCTGCGGTTGCGGACTTCCGGCCCAAGGCACCGGCCGACGGCAAGCTGCGTCGCCTCGACGGGCCGCCCGATCTCCACATGGAGCCGACACCGGACGTGCTGGCGGGAGTGGCCGCCCTGGACTCGCCGCCGTTCCTGGTGGGGTTCGCCGCAGAGACCGGGCCGGCCGAACAGGCGATCGGCAAGGCCCGCAGCAAGGGCGTCGACCTGCTCGTCGCCAACGACGTGACCAAGCCCGGATCCGGGTTCGGGACCGACACGAACCAGGTGACCCTCATCACCCCCGAAGGCGCCGTCGAGGAGTGGAGCGAGCTGCCCAAGCGGGAGGTCGCCTGCGCCCTCTGGGACCGGATCCTCCAGATGCGGGCCACCGGGACGTCACGACGCTGAGCGACGCCACCGTCGCCCAGGTCGTCCCCGACCTGCCGACCTTCTCCGTCGACGATGGCTTCGCGTACGCCGTCCCGGCCGATCTGGCCGACCGCGTCGCGGTGGGTTCGATCGTGAGGGTCCCGCTGGCGGGCCGGCGCGTGCGGGGGTGGGTCACCGCCCTGCGCCGCGGTGACCCCGCCAAGCTCAAGCCGTTGCTGGCCGTGTCGGGCGACCTGCCGACCTTCGATGCCAAGCTCCTGGAGACTTTGCGGTGGACGGCAGTGCATTACGTGGCACCCGTGGCGGCCGTGCTCGGCAAGTCCTCACCTCCCAATCTGCCCCGGGGCCGGAAGCCGCAGCCGTTCCCGGAGCCGACCACCGGTGGCCAACTCCCCGGCCGATTGGCGGCTCTGGCCGAAGCCGCAGCGTCCGGACGCCATCCGCGAACGACATTGCTCGTCGGGCAGGGGCCCTGGGCCGTGGAGGCGACCGGGCTGGCGGCGAAGGTGGCCGGGGCCGGCCGGTCGGCGATGGTGGTGTGCCCGACGCTCGCCGAGGCGGAGTGGATGGCGGAGCAGCTGGCGGCGGTTCTGGGCTCGCGCGTCGTGCTCGGGGCGTCGTCGCTCCCGGCGGCGGTCTCGACGGCCGCCTGGTTGCAGGCGGCGGTGCGGCCCGGATCGGTGGTGGTCGGCACCCGCGAAGTGGCTTTCTGGCCCGTGGCCGAGCTGGGCCTGGCGATGGTGATCGGCGATGGACGGCGGGGGCTGAAGGACCGCCAGACGCCGACGACGGATGCGCGCGCGGTTCTGAAGCGCCGCGCCGCCGTCGAGCGGTTCGCGCTGGCGCTGGCCGGCGCCGTCCCCACGACGGCAGCCCTGGCCGCCGGCCCCGAAGTGGCCCGCATCGGTGCCCGGCCATGGCCGCTCGTGGAGGTGGTGGATCGCGGCGAGGAACCGCCCGGCACCGGGTTCGTGACCGGCCCGGTGGGCCGGGCGCTGCGAGCCGTCGTCGAATCGGGGGGAGCCGCCTTCGTGTTCTGCCGTGCTCGCGGCTACGCCCCGGCCTTCCGGTGCGCCCGCTGCCGCGCGCTCCGCCGCTGCCCCGAGTGCGGTGCGCGACTGTCCCGCGAGGCTTCCTGTCCTCGCTGCGGGGCGCAGGTTGTGGCGTGTCCGGAGTGCGGCGGACGCCAGTTCGAGCCTCTCGGGGCGGGCGTCGGACGGGTCGTCGAGGAGCTCCGGCGCCTGCTCGGTGAGGCCGCGGTGGGGATCGCCGGCGACGGGCGGCCCGTCACCGTGGGCACCGAGAGGGATCTGGTGGGGCTGGCGCCCATGGAGCTGTCGGTGGTGCTCGACGCCGACGGGCTGATGCTGGCGCCCCATTACCGGGCGCCCGAGGACGCGCTCCGGCTCATGGCACGCGTCGCCCAGGCGGTCGGCGCGGGGCGCGGCCGGCGATGCATGGTGCAGACGGGCTTGCCGCACCATGAGGTCATCGCGGCGCTGCGGCGCGGCGATCCCATCGGGTTCCTGGAGGCCGCCCTCGTCGAGCGCCTCGAGACCGGCCTCCCGCCCACCGGGGAGCTCCTCGTGGTGGAAGCCGAGGGCGAGCCTCCGGACGCCATGGTGCGGTTGAAAGGCATCGCGGCCGGGAGGGGCGAGGTGCACGGCCCCGCCGAGCACCGGGGCCGGACCCGCTGGCTCATCCAGGGCCGCGAGCTGAGGGCCACCCGCATTGCGCTGCGCGGCCTCGTCCAGGAGTGGCGGGACGGCGGCACCCGCGTCAGGATCGACGCCGACCCGCTGGACCTGTGAGCGGGACCCTCGCTACCCGAAGTCCGCCAGGAAAGCCCTGAGCTGCACCACCCCCTCCTGCAGGCGCGCCGTTAAGTCGGCCAGCTCGGTGCCTTGCACGTCGACCGTCACCGGGACTGCGAGTTGCAGGGGGAACGTCGTGTCGACGTCGATCGTCTCATCGAGCTCGACGGGTACGTCGAGGTCGATGGGAACCTGGATGTCCACCGGGATCTCGACGTCGAGCGGGACGTCGACACCGAAGGGCCCCTGGATCTCCACCCGGGTCTGGAACGTCTCCTGGATGGGCAGCGTGGTCCGCACCGGGAACGTGATCGTGCGGCGGAAAGGGAAACTCGTGCGCACGGGGATCGCTTCGTCCACGGCCACCGTGAACTCCAGCGTCGACGTCTGGAACGCCGCCAGCTCGGCGTCGATCTCCTCGAGCGCCGAGTCGATGACTGGCCGGGCTTCCTGGAGGCCGGTGAGCAATCCGCCGGCCTGAGCGACGACGAGCGCCGCGCCTCCGGCCACCTCCTCGACCCGGTCGTCGGTCCGCAGCGAACGCCACAGCAAGTAGCCGTTGAGACCCAGAGACACCAGCACCAGCGCTGCCAGCACGGCGATCACCCGGGTCAGGTGGCGGGACGGGATCTCCTTCATCGGTCCTCCTCGGCGGGACGGGGCGCGCCGGCCCAGGGTATTGGCGCCCGGGCCGCATCGGGGACGGGGGTATCCTTCCCGCCCCGATGGCCATCTACCCCATCCGAACCTTTGGTGACCCGGTGCTGAACACCTCGGCCGCCACGGTGACGACTTTCGACGCCGCCCTCCAGCGGCTCGTCGACGACATGCTGGAGACGATGTACGGCGCTCCCGGCGTGGGGCTGGCGGCGCCCCAGATCGGCGTCTCGAAACGGGTGTTCGTTGCCGACGTCGGCGAGGGACCCTTCGCGATGGTCAATCCGGAGATCGTCCAGCTCGATGGTGATTGGGAGTTCGAGGAGGGGTGCCTGTCGGTGCCCGGCAAGTACTGGCCGGTGGCGCGGCCGGCCTTCGCCCGGGCCAAGGGCGTCGACCAGCACGGCGACCCGGTCGAGTACTTCGGCGACGAGCTGATGGGGCGGGTCCTCCAACACGAGATCGACCACCTGGAGGGGGTGCTGATCCTGGAGCGCCTGCCGAAGCGCGTCCGCAAGCAGGCGCTCCGGGAGCTGCGAGAGGAGGCGCTGGGGCTGCGGCCTCCGCCGGCCTGATGCGCACCGCCTTCTTCGGGACTCCGCCGGCGGCCGTTCCCGCCCTCGCCGCGCTGGCCACGGTCGCCGACATCCGGTTGGTCGTGACGCGGCGTGACCGGCCCCGCGGGCGCTCCCGACGCCCGCAGGCCTCCGCCGTCAAGCAAGCAGCCGGCGACTGGGGCCTGCCCGTCGCCCAGCCGCAGCGCGCCGGGGACCTGGCCGATCGGCTGCGCGACCTCGATCTGGACGTAGCCGTGGTGGTGGCGTACGGGCAGCTGCTGCCTGGCGCCGTGCTGGCGGCGCCGCGCCGGGGGTTCATCAACGTCCACTTTTCGCTGTTGCCGCGCTGGCGCGGCGCGGCACCCGTCCAGCGGGCGATCCTCGCGGGCGACGAGGTGACCGGTGTCACGCTGATGCAGCTCGACGAAGGGCTCGACACCGGCCCCGTCCTCGTGAGCGAGGAGACCCCGATCGGGCCCGCGGAGCGGGCCGGTGAGCTGACGGCTCGCCTGGCGGGGCTGGGCGCCCGGCTCCTCGCCGACTACCTTCAGGCCTTCGCATACGGCCATCTGGTGAGCGTGTCGCAGGACGACGGCGCCGCCACCCTCGCCGCGAAGGTGCAGACCGAAGAGGCGCGCCTGGGCCCCGAGATGGCGGCCGAGGAGGTGGTGCGCCGGGTGCGGGCGTTTCATCCTCGCCCCGGAGCGTGGCTGGAGCTGG
>CAYGCW010000094.1:0-8824 GCA_964348465.1 uncultured Acidimicrobiia bacterium
GTGCGACCCCGTTTCCGGTGTGAGGGCGTGCCTGATCAGAAACAGGCGCATCGGGAACCACCGGCCTCCGGCCACGACGTGTCCTTGCATCGACGCCATCCGCGCAAGGCGGCGGGAACACACCGGGCAAACACTGCCAGCCAGGTTACCCGGTTGCCCGAGCACCGGCGGGCCCCGGGCCGTGTCGCGGCGCCGCGACCAGCACCCCGGGGACGCCGGTACGCTGTGTGCATGACTACTCCTGCCGCCTTCCTCCGCGCCGCGCTCGACCCGGTCCGGCTGGCCATCCTCGGCGCGGCGGTCGCCGGACCGGTAGACGTCGACGCGCTCGCCGATCGCCTCGGCGTGGATCGCCGCGACGTGTTGCGCGGGATGGGCAAGCTCCGCGAGGCGGGCTTGCTGCGCGAGGACTCGTCGCTCGCCATCGACGAGCTGCAGCGTGTCGCCGGCGGCCTCCCGCAGGCCGAGGCGGCGGGCGGAGCGATCCTCGAGGGGCCGTGGCACGCCGACGAAGCGCAGGTCCTGGGCCGCTTCTTCTCGGGTGACCGCCTCACCAGCATCCCCAGCCAGCGGTCGAAACGTCGGGTCGTCCTCGAGCGGCTCGCCCAGGAGTTCGAGGTCGGTACCCGCTATCCCGAGAAGCATGTCAACTTGATGCTCCAGAAGTTCCACGCCGACTACGCAGCGCTCCGCCGCTACCTGGTGGATGAGGGCTTCCTCACCAGGGCCGACGGCGTGTACTGGCGCACCGGGGGCCGGTTCGAGCCACTCGCCGGCGGCTGACCGATGGGCGGCGGCAGCTCTGCCGCGTCCTACGGGTTCCTGCGGAGGCCCGTATGGATCGTCGGGGCCATGCTGGCGGTGATCGCAGCGGCGATCTTCGTCGGTCTCGGCATGTGGCAGCTCGACCGGCATGCCGAACGCCGCGCGGCCAACGACACGCTGGTCGCGGCGCTGGCTGCGCCGCCGGTCGATGTCGGGGAGGCGACCACCCTTCGCGAGTACCGCAAGGTGACCGCAACCGGGCAGTTCCGGCGCGACCAGGTGCTGGTTCAGGGGCGGTCGCGCCGCGGCAGCTCCGGGTTCCACGTGCTGGCGGCGCTCTCGCTTCCCGCGGGACCGACCCTCGTGGTCGACCGGGGCTGGATCCCGGTTACGGTGACCGAGGATCCCCGCCTGGTGCTGGCTCCGCCGCCAGGCAGCGTGCGAGTCGAGGGCGTGGTCCGGGAGCCGCAACCGCGAGCGAAGGTCACGCCGCCGGCGGGAGGCTTGCCGGCCAAGGTCAGCCGGGTCGATTTGGCCGCACTCACCGACGCGTTCGGAGACGAGCTGCTGCCCTTCTACGTGCAGCTCACGGCCCAGGAGCCGCCGCCGGAACCGGGGGCGCCCTTACTGGCCGATCCTCCCGAGCCGGATGCCGGTCCCCACCTCGGGTACGCCGTACAGTGGTTCGCGTTCGCTGCCATAGCGGTCGTCGGGTTTCCGGCATTGGTGGTCCGCACGGCGCGTGACGGGCCCGTCAGGTGGGGTCGAGAGCGAGACCGTCCACGAGCTCGGCCCGCTCCATCGCCGCGAACGCCGCCGGATCGACCAGCACCTTGAGCGACCGGCTGCCGCCGCCGACGATGACCCGCGGCGGTGTCATGACCCGGGAGTCGACGTAGAGCGGAAGCTGGGGAGGAAGACCAAAGGGCGTCACTCCGCCGATCGACATCCCGCTCACCCGGGCCGTGTCCTCCGCCGACGCGAATGAGAGCTTGGCGCCACCGAGGAGCCGCCTGACCCGGCGATTGACGTCGAGGCGCGTGGTTGCCAGCACCAGGCAGACGGCAAACACGCGCGGCTCCCGCTTGGAGGCGACGACGATGGCATTGGCCGAGATCTCTTCGGGGTAGCCGTAGTGGGCGCAGAAGGCGGCGGTATCGGCCAGGTCCGGGTCGCACGGAATCAGCTCGTAGTCGAGCCCCAGGGCCTCCAGCTCGGCGACGACCCGTTCCTCGATGACTCGATCGGACACCCGGCCGACTCTACCGCCCGCCGGGTGTGCGCATCGGGTATGGTCGCAGCCGCAGCCGGCCGAGGAGACGCGCCGTGGTGTCGAAACCGCCGTTCACGGTGGGCGTTGAGGAGGAGTACCTGCTCGTCGACCGGGAGAGCCGGAATCTGGTCCGGGACCCGCCGCCCACGATGATGGAGGAGTGCCAGGCGCTTCTCGAGGGTCAGGTCAGCCCCGAGTTCCTGCGGTCTCAGATCGAGGTCGGGACCCGCATCTGTCACAACCTCAAGGAAGTGCGTGAGGAGCTGCGCCGGCTCCGGTCGGCCGTCGCCGAGGTGGCGGCGCGCCACGGGCTGGCGCCGATCGCAGCATCGACACATCCGTTCGCAGCCTGGTGGGAGCAGATGCACACCGACAAGGAGCGTTATCGCGTCCTGGCGCGTGACATGGCCGGAGTGGTCCGCCGCCTCGTCATCTGTGGCATGCACGTCCACGTGGGAATCGACGACGACGACCTGCGCATCGACCTCATGAGCCAGGTCCGGTATTTCCTCCCGCACCTGCTGGCACTGAGCACGTCGTCTCCTTTCTGGCAAGGCGGCGACACCGGCCTCAAGAGCTACCGGCTCAGTGTCTTCGACACCATGCCCCGCACCGGGCTGCCGGAGGAGTTCTCCAGCTGGGGCGAGTACCAGCGCCATATCCAGGTCCTCGTGGACGCCGGTCTCATCGAGGACGGCAGCAAGATCTGGTGGGACGTCCGACCGTCGGCCCGCTATCCGACGCTCGAGGTCCGCATCGCAGACATCCCCACCCGCCTCGATGACGTGATGACGGTGGCGGCGACGTACCTGGCGACGCTGCACATGCTCTACCGCATGCGCATCAACAACCAGAAGTGGCGCAGTTACTCCTCGATGCTGATCGAGGAGAACCGCTGGCGAGCGCAGCGCTACGGGTTCCGTGAAGGCCTCATGGACTTCGGGAAGGGCCGGCTGATGCCGTTCGAGCAGCTTCTCGACGAGTGGATGGTGCTGGTCCGCGAGGACGGCCACACGTTGGGTTGCGAGGCCGAGCTGGACAATGCCTGGGAGATCCTCCGGCGCGGCACCAGCGCCGACCGCCAGCTCGCCGTGTACCGCCAGGCCCTCGATGCCGGGAGCAGCGACCAGGACGCGCTGAAAGCAGTGGTCGACTTCCTGATCGAGGAGACCGTCGCCGACCTCTGAGCGCTCAGCCCTTACCGGCTTCCTTCATCAGGCGCTTCTGCTCCCGGAGCGTCGCCACGTCGTCGAACGTGGCGACGTCTGCGATCGACGGCCAGTCGGCGGCGACGCCCTCCCAGCCGGCGATGGTCACGCCGAGGCGTTTGCCCAGCACGCCGACGAATATCCGGGCCTTGGCGTTGCCAAACCCCGGCAGGGCCTCGAGGCGGCGCAGCAGGTCCTTGGCGTCTGCCGCATCGGTCCAGAGGCCCTCGGGATTGCCGTCGTGTTCCGCCACGAGGTGCGCGCACAAGGCATGCGTGCGCTTGGCCATCGATGCGGGAAACCGGTGCAAGGCGGGACGCTCGGCGAACACCACGGCGAGATCGTCGGGATCCATGCCGGCGATCGCGTGAGCGCTGAGCGGCGCGCCCAGGCGCTCCTGGAGCTCGAGAGGGCTGTGGAAGGCTCGCTCCATCGGGATCTGCTGGTCGAGCAGCATCCCTATCACCAGCGCCAACGGGTCCTTGGCGAGGAGTCGGTTGGCAGCCGGGTCCTCCGTGAAGGCCAGCGATTCCGGCGGGGTCATCGGCGTCACCTCTCGCAGCGCGGGCGGCCAACGCTAGCGCAGGTAGGCGCATCCGGGAGGTGCCGGGTAGCGTTGCAGGCCGGCACCACACTCAGAAAGGCCGCCGGCGATGGAGGGCCTCCACTTCCTGGTCGTAGCGCTGTTCGTGCTGGCCTATGGCCTCGTATCCGGACGGCTGGAGCGGACGGTGGTGAGCGGCCCGATGGTCTTCGTGGCGGTGGGATGGTTGCTCGGCGAGAGCGCGCTCGGCGTATTGGAGATCGACCTCGACGCCGAGGTGGTGCGCGCCGTGATCGAGATCACGCTCGTCGTCGTGCTGTTCACCGATGCGTCCCGGATCGACATCGGCGCCCTCAGATCCGAGTTCCGGTTGCCGGTGCGGCTGCTCGGCGCCGGCATGCCGCTGACCATCGCTCTCGGCACCGTGGCCGCGGTGCTGCTGTTCCCCGCCTTCTCGGTATGGGAGGCGCTGGTGCTGGCGGTGGTGCTGGCGCCCACAGACGCCGCATTGGGCCAAGCGGTGGTCTCCAGCGCGGCGGTCCCGGCCCGCGTTCGCCAGACGCTGAACGTGGAAAGCGGCCTCAACGACGGCATCGCGCTGCCCCCCCTCACGATCGCCCTCGCCCTCGCCGGCGCGGCCACCGAAGTGGAGTCGGCGGCGTTCTGGTTCCGTTTCGCTCTCCAGCAGGTCCTGCTGGCCGCCGTCGTCGGCGTCCTCATCGGCTACCTCGGCGGCAAGGCGGTAGAGGTCGCCACCCGCACCGGGTGGATGACACCGACATTCGAGCGGCTGGCGGCCCTCGGCATCTCCGTCGCCGCGTTCGGCGTCGCCGCCCAAGTGGACGGCAGCGGCTTCATCGCTGCGTTCGTGGCGGGCCTGACGCTCGGCAACGCGGCGCGGCCCATCTGCGGGCACCTGCACCAGTTTGCGGAGACCGAGGGTCAGCTCCTCACATTGCTCGTCTTCCTGTTCTTCGGCGCGGCGCTGGTCGGGCCGAGCGTCGAGGAGGCGAGCTGGCAGGTGATCGCGTACGCGGTGCTCAGCCTGACGGTGGTGCGGCTGATCCCGGTCGCGCTCTCGCTGCTCGGGGCGGGACTGCGTCCCTACACCGTCGGTTTCATGGCCTGGTTCGGGCCGCGCGGCCTGGCATCGATCGTCTTCGGCCTCGTCGTGCTTGAGGAGTCCGGGGTGCGCGTCGACAGTGAGATCTTCGCCGTGGTCGTCGTCACCGTGCTGCTGTCGGTCTTCGCCCACGGCATGACCGCGGTGCCAGCCGCGCGCCACTACTCACACACGATGTCGGGCCACCTGCGAGCCGATCGCGAGAGCGCCGAATTCGAACCTGCTCCCGAGATGCCCACCCGCCACAGGATGACCTGAGCGGCACAAAGTGCCGCACCCGCGGCCCAGATGTGGCATCATCTCGGCTACCGGAGAAAGGAGGTGGTCCACAGCATGTCTGGTAGTAGTTCGAGGACCCCGGAGGTGGTCGGGCGCTGAGCGGCGCCTCACGAACCAACGCCGCTCCTCCCACCGTGGGAGCAGGTGGCGACTCCAACCGGACCACCGTGACCCGGAGACCCGCGAGCCGGTCCTCTCGCGGCGTCGGCCAGCGCCGACGAAGTGTCTCCGGGTCTTCACCTTTCTGGAACAGGCTTCAGTGGCGGCTCATCGCCGCGACGGCGTTGTGGGCGGTGCTCGTCGCGGCGTGCGTGGGGGAAGGGTTCGTCGAGTACGAAGGAACCGTGCTGGAGGGGCGGCAAGCGGGCCACTCCTTCGACCCCGCACCCAACCCCGGCGGCCTGCCTCCCGTGATCGGCGCCACCGTGAGCCTGCGCGTCTGCTCGGGCTCGTGCAGCGGAGACGAGGCGGCGCAGTTCGCGACCAGCGGGCCCGACGGCGCCTGGGGGCCGGTCGATCTGGCCTTCGGGGCCGGCGTGAGCGACCACGAGATCCGCATCGACGTGGCTGCGCCCGGCTTCGCCCCCTACACCTACAGGACCGTCTACGAGACCACGGACGACCCCACCGTCGCCGAGCGGTTCTTGAACGTGACCCTGGCGCCGTCCGGCTGAACCGTCACTCCGGAGGGGTGCAGCCGTCGGCTCGGTCGTGCCGCCGAGCTGCGGCGTCCTCGGGCGATTGCTCGGCGGGCCGCGGCCACCGCAACAAGGCATTGGCGTCCGGGTGCGGCCAGTGCCCGTCGTTGACGTACGCCCAGTACTCGAACGGGTTGTCGTAGTACGTCGCCGTGGTCACGAGGTCGGCCAGGCTCTCCTTCCGGTTGAAGAGCCAGACCACGGCGGCGACCAGCGCACCGCCGGCGCCCCACACCACGTAGCCGGTGGGGAACAGGGGCCCGAAAAGGCGGGACTGCCAGATGTGCAGGGTCTCGTGCCGCTCCAGGAAGCGGGGGCGCAGCCGGGTCCCTCCGCCGGTGGCGTTGGTGATCACGTTGCCGAGCGTGAACGCGTACGTCCTGCGCAGCCGGAAACCCCGCACGTAGATGTGGCGGTTCTGACGGTACGAGCAGTCCGGACGGTACTCGGCGTCGGCACGGACACGGTTGGCGGCGTGGATCGCGAGCGCTCCGAGAATGCCGACCTGTCCCCAGGTGGAGTCGAGCGCGAAGGCGACCCATCCCTGCCGGCGGCGCCAGCGGTAGATCCGACGTGCTCCCGATACGGCACCGTTGGCCGCCCCCACCGCTCCCATGGCGATGCCGAGCCACGGCGCGGCCAGCCAGCCGACCCCGCCGCCGAGGAGCCCTCCTGCCACCGCCGTGGCGATGGCTTCCATGACGACCGGCAACGGACCCCCTCTGTTGGTACCGGCCAGAATATCCACGGGCCGGGCCTGGCGCGCTACCGTCGCCGCCATGTGCCGGAGCATCAAGACCCTGCGTCACCCCGAGCAGGCCGCCACCGACGAGGAGATCGAAGCCGCCGCCCTCCAGTTCGTCCGCAAGATCAGCGGCTACCGGACGCCCTCACGAGCCAACGCCGACGTATTCGAGGCTGCGGTGCGAGAGGTGAGCGCCGCATCGCGGCGCTTGCTCGACTCTCTGGTGGTGCGCCGGCCCCGGCCGGGAGGGAGAACCGGGTAGGGCCGGCGCACGGTGACCGTGATCAGCGGTCGAAGCCGAACTTCCCGGCTACGGGCAGCCAGTCGGACTCGGCCTCCGCCGGGGCGATCGTGCCGGGGCTGGAGACGGCAGGATCGTCCAGGCGGATTCCCAGATCGGCGGGCCGGAAGCTGCCGAGCCCGGCGGCGCCGTCGCCCGCCCAGTCGGCGGCCACCACCCGCTGACCGGAGCCGCCGAAGGCGACCGTCTCGACCGGGGCAGTGCCGGACAGGCCGTTCTTGATCCGGACGACACCTTCGGCGGGGGAGTACATCGCCACGCTGTCGCTGCCGTTGGCGTCGAAGTCTGCGGCCAGCGGGACGTGGCCGCGGGAGCCGAAGGTGTAGTAGAAGTCGGCGGCGCCCAGGCCACGGTCTTCCCGGCCGAGACGGTTGATGATGTACACCCTCTTCTCGGACGGGCGGAACAGCGACACGGTGTCGCAGCCGTCACCGTCGAAGTCGCCTGCGATCGGAACGTCGGAAGGATTGCCGAAGTAGAAACGGATGTCGCCGACGCCCGCCGTGTTGCTGTTGCGCAGGTACACGTAGCCGTCGCTCTGGCGGTAGAGGCCGGGAGTTTCGACTCCGTCGCAGTCCCAGTCGCCCATCATCGGATAGTCGCCGGGGTTGCCGTAGTAGAACCGGACGGTGCGACCGGTGGGAGTCTGGAGGTACCACAGGCCCTGGCCGGGGTCGACGAGACCGATGGTGGCTCCGGGTGCCGCGGACAGCTCCGGCGCCGGCGGCTCTTCGACACCGGGCGGGGTGGGCTGCGGAAAGACCTCTTCACCGGGCCACGCCTCCATGAAGACGACGGTGACCCACATCTGAGTCTCCGACTCCCGCTCGACGCCGATGCCCACGTAATCCCAGTTCCCGAGGATGTTGGCGCGGTGCCCGGCCGAGTTCATGAAGGCCCAGTGGAGGGAGCGGACGCTCGGCCCGACCCCCACGTTCTCGCCGAGGCGCCACCACCCGGCGGTCACATCTCCGAGATTCGGGTTGTGGTACAGGTCGTCCCGGTTCATCATCCGCTGGGAGTGGGCACGGGCATCGTCGACGAGGTCCCAGTGGACGTACAGTGCGTTGAGACCCCTGGCGGCGCGCTCTGCGTTCAACTCGTCGAGGAAGGCCTGCTCGAGATCGGGCGCCACCGCTGCGGCGGCCGGGACCGCCAGCGCCGCCAGCAGCATCGCCAGCGCCCCGGTGGTGAGAATCCTGCGGATGATGCTCATGGTGTTTCGCTCCCTCGACAACACGTTTCGTGGGCACTACGCACACTCTGAGTATCGACCTCGGGGCACCCGATCTTGAACACACAGTGCGGGGATGTTGACTACTTTTCGTGGTGTTGCGCCCCGGGAACACGAGCGGCGGGACCGGGGTTGCAGGGCTGTGAGCCGAGAGGGAGAAGGCGATGACGGACGAGACCACCCGGGACGAAGATTGGGGGGCGCGGCTGACGCCTCACCAGTTCGCCGTGACCCGTAGGGGCGGTACGGAGCGGCCCTTCACCGGCGAGTACTGGGACGAGAAACGGGCCGGGACCTACCGGTGCATCTGCTGCGACGAGGCGCTGTTCAGCTCCGAGGCGAAGTACGACTCAGGGTCGGGATGGCCCAGCTTCGTGGCGCCGATCAGCGCCGCGGCGGTCGCCACCCTCGAAGACCGCAGCCACGGCATGGTGCGCACCGAGGTGCGTTGCGCTCGCTGCGACGCGCACCTCGGGCACGTCTTCGACGACGGACCCCGCCCCACCGGCGAGCGGTACTGCATGAACTCGGCGGCATTGCGCCTCGAGCTCGAGGGTTGACGTCCACGGGACGATCACCCCACCGGCGCTCGGGAACATCCCCGGCCGCCGGAGTGTTGTGGTCACGAACCCGCAACCGGCTGGAGAGCTGATG